>JALNZK010000037.1 GCA_023229365.1 Pseudomonadota bacterium
CAGGGATGAGCAATCGTTGGCGTCCTGCTGTAGCGGGCAGTACAGGGTGGTCTCGTTCGGCTCACCCCTACCGAACAGCTCGCTGTACCCGTACGGCATCGCGGCGATGACCGAACCGTCGGGCAACATGGCGATTGAGTGATTTGTTTTATACGAGTCGTTCCCGATCCGGATCGCGTGCTCGACCGTGCCGTTCGCATCGAACCACGCGAGGTAGCCGTCCCACTCGAAGGGAGAGTCCGACGTTTCGGACACGATCTCGAACGGTTCGCCCGGCCAAGCGGTGCCGCGCAGCGATCCACCCACCAGTATACGGCCGTCGGGCAGCGCGTCCACGTTGCGTGTGTCCATGCGCGTTTCTTCGGTCGTGGGGATCTGCGTCGCCCAGGCGATCGCGCCGTCCGGCTCGAACTTTGCGACGAAGCCGGTAGTGTGTTCGTATTCCGTCGTCAAAATTGTCTCGTTCGGCTCACCCTCACCGAGCATGATCAGATCCGAGCGAAACCATCCCGCCACGAGAACCGATCCGTCTTCGAGCGCAACAACGGCAAACACATGATCCTCGCCGTTGCCGCCGACTCGACGTACCCATTCGAGTGATCCGTCCGGATAATATCGAGCGACGAATCCGTCCGACCACTCGACGAACTCGTCCGGGAAATGAGCCTCGTTCGACTCGCCGGGGCCGAACACGGCGGCCTCGGCGACCTGTCCACCCAGGTAGGAAGACCCGTCACTGAGAGCAGCAATGGATTGGCCGGTTTCTCTCACCTTGCCGGCAGGAGACAGCTCGTGCTCGTCACCTCCGGCGCGCACGGCCCACGCGAGCCTCCACCCGGGAATGGCGTCATCGTCACCGGCGTCTGGCGAGCCGGCGTCGTCGAAGGATCGAGGCGAGCTGGTGCACGAGATCGAGAGCAGGGTCGACAACGTGATCCCGAGAACTGCGGTCGAACGGATCATCGCGGATCCCCCTCGAAATCAGTATACCTCCCGCCCGGGCCGTCCGCCAGCGTCCGCAGCCCATCTGTCCGCAGCCCATCCGCGGACCGTCCACATGCCGGACGCACCCAATGACGGAAGCGCCAAAACACCGTGAGCATTCAAAGAAGGGCCCGGCCGCCGGAAATTGGAAATTGGAAGGTTACGACACCTTCTCCACCTTCTCCCTTCTCCGAAGCGGCTACTCCGTCGGCGGGCCCACTTTGTCGAAGCGCATGAGGAAGACATCCTGAGCCCCCGAGACCGGGAGAGGGACGTCGTCGCCGTGGCCGGAGGTCGCGACGAACGGGTCCGACATGTACACTCCGGTCAGCCATATGGAGGTGCCATCGAGCTGTGCCCCGGCCGTCGCGCCTTCGTCGTCCTCGTTTCCGAGTCCGTACATCCAGAGGATCTCTCCGTTTTCCGAGAAGCGCACCAGGCCGATGTCGCGGCCACCTTTCGAAGTCAGGATCCTCTCCGCCTCGTCGTTCCCTTCGAACGCCAGAGTGGGTCCGAACGAGAGAATTGCCACCAGACTTCCGTCGGGCATCGGGACCATAGTGTAGCCGTCGGAGTGGGACGTGTCGGTTGCCGCCTTGCCGAGGCGGACCCACTCGAGGGCGCCGTCGTCCGGATCGAACTTCGCCACGATGCCCCCGTTCTCTTGATCGCCGAGCGAGAAGCCCGGGAGCGAGAGATCAGGATCGGTCGGCACGCGGGAGAACCCGCCGGTCACGGCGATCGCCCCGTCAGCCGCTTCCGCGGCCTGCCATCCGCGACTCTTCCATACGCCGAGATCTCTGACCCATACGAGTGAGCCAGACTGGTCGTACCTGGCCAGCGACATGCAATCGTTGGCATCCTCCTGGAGCGCGCAGGTGAGCGTCGTCTCATTTGGCTCGCTCTTGCCGAACAGCTCGGTGTACCCGTACGGCAGCGCGGCGACGACCGAGCCGTCGGAGAGCGTGGCGATCGAGTGTCGAAAGATCTGTACTCCGCCTCCGATCCGGATCGCGTGCTCGACCGCACCGCCCGCGTCGAACCACGCGAGGTAGCCGTCCCACTCGGAGGGCGAGCCCGAGCTCTCGGAGACGACCTCGAACGGCTCACCCGGCCACGCCGTGCCACGCAGCGTTCCGCCCACCAGAATCCGCCCGTCCGGAAGGGCGTGCGCGGTGAAAGCCCAGGCGCTCGTCTCGTCCGTGTGCGGGATCTCCTCCGCCCAGAGCAGCCCGCCGTCCAAGCGGTATCTGGCGACGAAGCCGACGGCGCGCGTGAACGGTGAGCCCAACGTGATCTCGTTCGGCTCTCCCTCCCCGAAAACGACCGCTTCCGAACGGATCATCCCGACGACGGCGACCGAACCGTCCTCCAGCCTGGAGACGTCGAACGCGTGATCCTCCTCGGTTCCGCCGATCCGACGCACCCAGTCGAGTGTGCAACTTGGTGTGTAGCGCGCGATGAATCCATCAGTAAAGCCCACGTCAGCCGGGAACTGTGTCTCGTTCGATTCGCCGGTGCCGAAGATCGCCGCCTCCGCGACCTGTCCGGCGAGAAAGGCGGAGCCATCCGGATCCGCTGCGATCGCGCAACCGCCTTCGCGCCCCTGTGATTCGTCTAGAAACTCGTGCCCTCCCGCTCGGGCCGCGCACGCGAGGTTCCAGCCTGGCATGGCGTCATCAACGCCGGCGTCCGGAGCGCCTGCGTCGTCGAAGGATCGAGGCGAGCTGGTGCACGAGATCGAGAGCAGGGTCGACAACGTGATCCCGAGAACTGCGGTCGAACGGATCATCGCGGATCCCCCTCGAAATCAGGATACCTCCCGCCCTGGCCGTCCGCCAGCGTCCGCAACCCATCCGCGGCGCGGACGGCCGGGAGGGAGAGGTAAACTAGATGATGCAAGGGCCTTGGTGGCGGACTTGCGTGTAGTAGCCGGTGCCGGAGACATGGTAGTGCCATTGCACCATGTTTTCAGTCGGGTCGTAGTCTTCACTGCCGTCCGGGCGCGTGTCGTCCAAATCGTAGGTGCTCGTAGTGCCACCCACAGTCCAGCAGTCGTAGTCCAGTGCGTCTTCCCAAATGTAGTTGTTATCATCGTCGGGGTCGGCGTAGAAACCGACGTAGTTCGCATCGCAGTAGTCGTAGTCCGAGGTCGCCCTGGCCGCGATCTCGGTGACGTTAGACGGGTCGCAGTTCCTGGACGAGCTGTCGTGGCAGAGGTTCCACTTGTAGCAGTGCGTCCCGCAGGTGCTCGCGTACTCAATGTACCCGCAGGTCGTGCCGGGCACCGTGTAGTACACGTAAGGAAGCCCTGAGCGATACACCACCACATAGTACGGAACGAAAAGATCCTCGTCTCCGCGGGTGCCCTCGGTGGTCAGGTACTCGGTCCACATGTGCCCGCCGAATTCGTCGAGCCACACCTCCCACTTGGTGCCGTCCTCGTCGATGTAGCTCTCGACGAGCTCCGCGAAATCCTTACCGAGCTCGTAGTCGACGTTTCCCTCGGCGTCGACATACGGCGCCTCGTCGTACGTGACCACAATCTGGTCCTCCAACGACGCGTCATCCTCCTCCTGCGCGCTCGCGCTCATGACGAACCCCATCACCACCGCGACGACCGTCGCGCACACGAAAACCTTCATGCGATCCATGTCGCTTCCTCCCTGTTTCAGTAGCCGCGCAGTTCGCGGCCGTTCTCGCGGACGCGGCCCCCTGCCGCGCCGCTTTCCGCCGTCCTCTTCTCCGCGTCCCGCCGCACGTGCTCCGATCCGCGGGCCGCGGTTCGTCGAACGGTCAGGTCGTCTTTTCCGTGCCGCCCCGTTGCGCGCGGCGCTCGGCCTCCCGCGCCTCCTTGCGCCAACGCTCCCGCTCGCCGAACCCGGAGAGAACCGTGAGCAGCCGCACGAGCTGCCCGCGGTTCGCGACTCCGAGCTTCTCCTCGGCGCGCCGCACGAGCTTGCTCGCCGCGCTCTCGGACGCGCCGAGCAGCGACGCGAGCCCCTTGTTCTCCGGGAAGCCGTGCGCCGCGTACGAGCACAGCGCCTCGATCTGCTCGCCGGTGAGCCCGGCCGACCGGAGGAACCGCCCGTGGCGTTCCGGATCGAGCGGCCCCGTCGCGGCGGGACGCGTGCCCCGCGCGAGCATCGCCTCGACGTCGTTGCCGAGGTCGCAGCACCGCTTGAGCAGGTACTCGTCCGCGCCGGCGAGCAGGGCGCGCAGCATCGTCCCGGGGTCTTCGTAGCCGGTCAGCATGCACACGAACCCCTCGTATCCCGCCGCGCGCAGATCCCGCACGAGGTCGATCCCGTCCGGCTCGCCGTCGCCTAAGCCAACGTCGACGAGCGCGAGCCGAGGGTTCGATCGCGCGAGCTCCAGCGCCTGAGCGGCGGTCGCCGCGACGTCGATCGCCTCGAACCCCTTTCCCGGGAGGGCTCGGTTAATGGCGTTCAGGACTCCGGGGTTATCGTCGACGGCGAGAACCCTGGGAGCCGATCTCTTCGGGGGGGGGCATGGATCCGATCCAACGGCACGAACCAGATGCATGCCGCTATTCTGGAAACGAGTGTGAAGTCCTGTCAACGGCGATCATTCGCCTCGCCATATCGGGAATAGAAATACGGGAGCGGCCTGCCGTGGGCGGCGTCGGTGTGGCGAACGCATGCACCCTCAGGGCTTCTTCTCCGCCTGCTTCGTGCACGCCTCGATCCCCTTGCGGGCGGCGTCGGCGTCCTCGGCGTCCGGGGCGAGCTCGAGGTACTTCTCGAATTCGGCCGCCGCCTCGTCGAACCGCTTCGCGCGGGCGAGCGCGTTCGCGAGGAGGACGTGGGCGCGCGGGAACTTCTGGTCCTTCCCGATGGCGGCCCTGTAGAGATCGATGGCGTCCGCGTCGCGTCCGGCCTTGGCGAGCAGGAGCCCCGCCGAGGCGAGCGCGGTCGCGTCCGCGGCCTCCATCTTTTCGATCGCGCGCAGCGCGGCAGCCGCGTCGTCGCCCTTCTTGAGATCCAGGAGGATCTGCGCCTTGCCGAGCGAGACGAGCGGCTCGCCCGGCGCGGCCGACGCCGCCTTCTCGTACCAACCGAGCGCCGCGTCGAGCTTCTTCGCGCGCCGCGCGGCCTCCGCGAGCGCCATCAAGGGCAGCGGGTCGTCGGGGGCGAGCTCCGCGGCGCGGGCGAACTCCTTCTCCGCCTCCGCAAGAAGCTCCGAGGCCTCGAGGGCGAGCCCCAGGTTGTAGTGGGAGTCCGCGTCCTCGGGATCGAGATCGAGGCACGCCTCGAGCTCGTAGCGCGCCGCCTCGAGATCGCCCTTGGCGAGGAGCAGCACGCCCAGGTTGCTGCGAGCCTCGAGCAGCGTGGCGTCGAGCTCGATCGCGCGCTTGTACGCCGCCTCGGCCCCCGCCACGTCGTCGAGTCCCGCCTTGGCCAAGCCGAGGTAGTAGTGCAGCGCCGGATCGTCCGGGCTCTCCTTTGCGAGCGCCTCGAACACGGTCGCCGCCTTTTCGTAATCCCCCTGCTCGATGAGCGCCTGGCCGGCGGGGAGGTCGGCGTCCTCGTCGAACGGGTTGTCGGTATGGCGGGACGGCCCGCACGAGACGAAGGAGACCGCTGCGGCGAAGAGCGCGGTGCGATGGAGCCCCCTGAACATCGACGGTACCTCCCGTGTTCTCGTTGCCGAGACTCTAGCACGAGAGGCGCCGGCGCGATACGCAACGCAGCCGCCGGTACGGTGAAAAAAAAGTGGCCCGCCACCGAGGGCGGTCGGTGGCGGGCCGAGGCAAGAGAAGGAGCATCCGTAAAGAGAACCGAACCAGCCAAGATATTCTCAACGGCGCGACCGAAAAGCAGTAAGTGGTTCCCGCGCCGCGTTTCGATCCCGGGCTGTTGCATCAGGGATGCCATCGCCGGCCCGCGCGCCGGGCGTCACCCGAAAAGCTCGGCTTTTCGGGCGGATGGAGCGAAGCGATGGCGCCGCCATCAAAACGCGGGACCTCTGCGGTGGAGCGCGTGCGCCACGGGGTCGCGACATCGATGTCGTTTTGCGCCGAGCGCCCTGAAAAAGATGCGGACCGAGCCGATGCGAGTGACCGCGCTACGGCAGGGTCGAGCGCGCGCGGCGGATCAAGGCGAGCATCTCGTCGTGGATCGCACCGTTCGACGCCGCGATCCAGCCGCGTTCCGGATCGAGCGGCGCGCCGTCGTAGTCGGTGACCCGTCCCCCGGCCTCGGCGACGATCACCGCGCCCGCGGCGACGTCCCAGGGATGGAGGCGCGGCTCGAAGTAGCCGTCGTAGACGCCGCGCGCCACGAGCGCGAGATCGACCGCCGCGGCGCCGCAGCGCCTGAGGCCGAGCGTGTGCTTCACGAACGCGACGTACTCCCGCGTATTGTCGTCCACCGCCGTGCGCCGATCGTACGGGAACCCCGTCGCCATGAACGCCTCCCCGAGCGTTCTCGCCCGCGACACGCGGACCGGGACGCCGTCCGAGAACGCGCCGCCCCCCCGCCGCGCCGAGACCGTGAAGCCGAGCGCCGGGGCCGCGACGACGCCCGCGACGAGCTCCTCGCGGTGTTCGAGCCCGAGCGACACGGCGAACACTGGGTGGCCGCGCGAGAAGTTCGTGGTACCGTCCAGGGGATCGACGAGCCAGGTCGTCTCGGCCGCGGCGGCACCGTGGGCGCCGCTCTCCTCCGCGCGCACGGCGAAACCGGGAAAGCGCGAGAGGAGGCGATCGACGATCAGCTCCTCCGAGCGGCGATCGTACTCGGTGACGAGGTCGACCTCGCCTTTGTGCGCGACGTCGTTCACCTTCCCGAGCCCCGCGAGGAGCAGCGCGCCCGCCTCCGCTGCGACGGCCTCCGCCACCGCGACGATCTCGTCGAGCTCGGGCGCGGCGAGCGTCACGCGAGCGCCTCCGCGATGCGCCGGTGCAGGCCGCCGAATGCGCCGTTGGACAGGAGCGCGATCACGTCGCCGGGCTCGGCCCACGAGGTGACGAGCGCGACGACCTCTTCGAGGGTCGCGGCGGCGTGGGCGTCGAGCCCGCGCGCGACGAGATCCCCCGCCAGCGCGACGACGTCGAGCCTGTCACCGGCCGGAAGATCGCGCCCGACCGGGGCGATCACGACGCGCGCCGCGAGATCGAACGCCTCGGCGTACGCCTTCTGGTGCAGGCCTCGGCACGCGGTGGCCGAGCGCGGCTCGAACGCCGCGAGCAGCCTCCCGTTCGGGTGCCGCTCGCACAGCGCGGCGAGCGTCTCCCGGACCGCGGTCGGGTGGTGGGCGAAGTCGTCGTACACGGAGATCCCGCGGGGCGAGGCCACCAGCTGCTGACGCCGCGCGATGCCGCCGAAGCCCGGGAGCGCTTCCTTGAGCTCGTCGAGGGGCACGCCGCTCGCGACGTGGGCCATGATCAGCGCGGCGAGCGTGTTGCGCGCGTTGTGCCTCCCGGCGAGCGGGGTGCGCCACAGCCCGGTCGACGCTCCGTCGATTGCGATCTCGATCTCTCCCGGACCCCGCTGCGACGCGATCCACCGCGCCCGCTCCGGGGTCGGATCGCCGGCGACCGCGTACGAGATCGGCTCGCCGTCGAAACCCCGGGCGGCGGCGCGCGCCCCGGCGTCCCCCGCGTAGATCGCGAGCGGCCCGGGCCCGACGAGGCGGACGAGCGCCGCGAACGCCGCGGCGTACGCCTCCTCGGTCGGGTAGATGTCGACGTGATCGTGCTCGACCGAAGTGATCACCGCGGCGTGCGGCGTGTACGCGAGGAACTTGGGGATCTTCTCGAAGTACGCGCTGTCGTACTCGTCGCCCTCGACCACGAAGTCGGGTCCCGCACCGAGCCTAAACCCTGCCCCGAAGTCCGCCGCGACGCCGCCTATCAGGGCCGACGGATCGCGCGACGTCGCGTGGAGCAGGTACGCGGTCAGTGAGGTCGTCGTCGTCTTGCCGTGCGTGCCGGCGATCACGAGGCAGCGCTTCCCGCGCAACAGGAGATCCTGCAGCGTCCGCGGCATGGAGGCGCACTCGAGGCCCATCTCCCGAGCCGCGGCGGCCTCCGGATGGTCCCTCTTGCACACGTTGCCGACGACGACGAGATCGGGCCGCGCGCGGAGGTTGTCGGCGCCGTACCCCTCGAACACGGGGATCCCGAGAGCGGCGAGCTCGGTGCTCATCGGCGGGTACGGGTGCGCGTCGGAGCCGGTGACCGTGTAGCCGCGCGCCTTGAGGAGGCCGGCGAGCGCGCCCATCCCCGTGCCGCAGACGCCGATGAGGTGGATGCGCTTCATGCTCCGAGTGGTAGCGCAGGCGACGGCGCCGGTCCAACATTCGGCCGACGGGCACGCGTCAATTGAAGTCGTTGCTCGAGGGCGGGTGCTCGAGATCCCGATCCTCGCGGACGCCGCGATCGAGCAGGGAGAGCAGGCGGCCGCCGTCGACGGAGAGCACCTGGCCGGTGACGAACCGGGCGCCGGCGAGGTAGGCCACCGCGCCGGCGACGTCCTCGGGCGAACCCGTCCGCCCGAGCGGGATCCCCCCGGCGACGCGCGCCTTGAGCGGTTCCGGGTAGCGCGCCGGGAAGAGGACGGCGCCAGGGCACACGGCGTTGACGCGGATGCCCAGCCCCGCGAGCTCGAGCGCCTTGCGGGCCGTCAGCGAGAGCACGGTCTTCTTGGTCGTGGAGTACGCCTTGTAGCCTTTGAACGGCACGATCCCAGCGACGTCGGCGATGTTCACGATCGCCCCGCCGGTCGCGGCGAGGTGGGGGATCGCCGCGTCGACGAGCATCGCGGGGACGTCCGTGTTCAGGACCTTCATGCGCGCGAGCTCGACGAGCGGCGCCGCATCGTCGACGAACAGCGCGGCGCTGTTGACGACGAGATCGAGGCGGCCGAGCGCCCGGACGACCTCCTCGACGAGCCGCCGCGGGGCGCCCGGTTGCGTGAGATCGAATCGAAACGGCGTCGCGGAGCCGTGGAGCGAGGCGATCTCCTCGACCAGCGCCTGCGCCTCGGCCGCCGAGGCATGGTGATGGACGGCGAGCCGGTACCCGCCCGCGGCGAGCCGGAGCGACACGGCGCGGCCGACGCGTACGGCGCCGCCGGTCACGAGCGCGACGCGGGAGCCGCCTTCGGGGTTGTTTGTCTCCATCACCGCCCAAACCGGGTATAAAGGACTGTGATGTTCTACACGCGAAGCGGGCGCGGTCCCACCAAAAAGCTCGTGGTGATGCTCGTGTGCGGCGCCGCGCTGCTGTCGCCCGCCGTCGCCACGGCCTCGCCGGACGCCGGTGCCGGGCCCGAGAGCCGCTGTCCCGGGAAGGCATGCATCGTCATCGAGTACGAGGAGCCCGTGGCCCGGGAGGCGGCGCGGCTCGCGGATACGCTGCGCATCCGGCTGTCGTCCTTCGGTGTCCGGGTCGTGGCCGAGCAGGTCGGCGAGCGGACCACCGCGCCGTCCCCCGGGAACGCGGAGCTGTTCTGGGTGGTGCACCTGCGGCGGCTTTCGAGCGAGCTCCTGCTCGTCGCGATCGACAGCCTCGGCGGCGCCGGCGCCGAGGACGTGGTGCGGGAGGTGGCGCGCGGGGAGACGGACGAGTCGACGATCTGGACCATCTCCTTGATGGTCGAGGAGGCCGTCCTCCCGTACTTCGAGAAGGAAGAGGACTGGCCGGCGGTCGGCGCCGGGCTCGCCATCATCGAGCCCCCTGCGGTGGGCGGAGTCGCGAAGCCGGAGGCTCCTTTGGAGCAGGTGTTCCCGAAGCTGCACCTCCTCGGGCTCGGCGTCGTCGTGGTCGGCCTCGTGGCGACCGGCGACTTCGCCGTCGGGCCGGTGCTCACGGTCGAGGGCCGCTTCGCGCCGAGGTTCCTCGCCGCCTTCTCGATCGGGTGGAGCGGGTTCGCCGAGTACTCGGAGGGCATCGTCAGCGGGCGCGCCCAGTACATCCCGATGCAGATCAGGCTCGGCTACGGCATGTACGTGAGCCGCGCCGTCGAGCTGTCGGCCTGGACCGGGCTCTCCATGGGGTTCGCGGTCTACGGGAGCGAGGCCGACAACGGGGGCGGGTCGCCGCGGACCGACGTGCTCTTCGAACCCGGTGTCCTCGCGGCGCTCAGGCTCTCGTTCACGGTCTACGGGCCGTTCGCGTGCTACCTCCGCGGGGGTGCGACGATCTTCTTCGTGCGGGACGTGCTCGAGAACCGCGGCACGACGATCTACGAGGCCGGCTGGGTGGCGCCGGACGTGGAGGTCGGGGTGCAACTGAAGTTCTGAGAATTTCTAACAAATTTGGGCGCATCGGTTTCATAATATCAGGGACATGGCGGCGACTAATAAAGAGAAAAGCGGTGGCAGCGGCAAGGGCCGGGAAGGCAAGTCGATGTCGGTCGGGGTTCTGGAAAAGCTCGGGATAGGCGTTCGGCGCAAGGTGAAGGCCGACCCGATAGCCGACGTCGTCGCGCGCTGCAAGCACGGCGATACCGCGGCGTTCCGCGAGCTCTACGATCGACACGTGTCCGGCGTCCACCGCCATCTCAAGCTGCTGATCGGGCCGAACGAGGACGTCGATGATCTGATCCAGCTCGTGTTCCTGAATGTTTTCCAGTCGATCAAGCGGTTCAAGGGTGAGTCCGCCTTTTCGACGTGGTTGTTCCGCATCACGATCAACGTCGCCCGCCAGGAGATCCGCGTCCGCGGGCGGCAGCGGCGCCTGGGCACGGCGGTCGTCGACGTCAGCCGCGTGACCAGCGTGTCGGTGCGGCAGACGCCGGAGCACCGCGTCGCGAACTGGGAGCACATCTACGCGATCCTCGATAGGCTCTCGCCCAAGAAGAGGGAGACTTTCATCCTCTACATGTACGAAGGGTATTCGCTCGAGGAGATCGCCCGGTTGCTCGGCTCGTCGGTGTCGACGATCGGCTCGCGGCTGCAGGCCGGCCGGCGGGAGATCCTGGACGCGTTGGCCGGGGAGAAGGCGGGATGAGGGGAGCCGAACGAGAGTGCCGGCGCGCGCAGGAGGATCTCCTGCGGCACGACGACCTCGACGCGGTCCGCCGCGGGAGGCTCCAGATCCATCTCAACCGGTGCGAGACATGTCGCGTCGCGGCCGAGGGGCTCGCGCGGATGGAGTCCCCGCTCGCCGAGCTCCCGACGATCGACGACGAGACCACGCGCCGGATCTACGACGACCTGATTCCGGCGGTGCACCAGATCGCCGTCGAGCTCAGGCCCGTCCAGCGGCGCTCCACGCGCTATCCTTTGTCGCTCGCCCTCGGGTTCGGCCTGAGCGCCGCCGCTGCGGTGGTGCTGCTCGCGCTCGTCGCGTACCGGGCGTTCCCAGCCGCCGGAGAGCCCGGCGCGGGCGCCGAGAAATCCACCCGAGCGGTCGCCGCGCGCGAGGAAGGCAGGTTGACCGGCCTCCTGGACAGGAGCGAGGGCGACGTCCGCGTCGACGGCGTCTCGTTGGCCGAAAGCGACGGCACGTTCTCGTTGCAGAGGGGCACCTCGATGCGGGTCGGCGACGGCGCGCGGCTGTCGTTCCGGATAGGCGATACGGCGCGAGTGGCGCTCCTCGGCGATGCGGCGTGGCGCGTCGAGAACGCGAGCGACACCGCGATCGAGGTGACGCTGGAGCGCGGCCGGATCGCCGTCGAGTTCGACGGCACGCAGGGTCGCTCCCTCGACGTGCGGACGCCCGACTCGGTGGTCCGCGTTCGCGGCACGCTGTTCACGGTGGAGGTGTCGGGCGAGGGCGGCACGCTGGTGTCGGTGATGGAGGGGCGGGTCGAGGTCGTCCCGCTCCGCGGCGGCGGCGCTCTCGTGGAGGGCGGCGCCGGCGAGCAGGTATCGATCCCGGGCGACGGGACGCCCCGGCCGCTGAGCGACGAGCAGCGCGCCCTCGCGAGCGAGGTGGACGCGCTCGAGGATGGTTTCGTCGCGGCGTCCGGGAGGCTGGTGCGGTTCAACGGGAGCCCGGATCGCGTGATGGTTGAGGTGGAGGGGAGGGTGCTCGGGTACACGCCGCTCGCGGTGCGTCTACCGGAGGGCCCGATCGAGTACCGCCTGAGCGCGCCGGGCATGGAGCCCCTCATCGCGCGCCTCGGCGGGGAGCAGAGCGGCGAGAACGTGCGGTTCGGGCTCGCCCCGGCCGCGGAGTACCGCGCCGCCCTCCCGAACGCCTCAGCGGCAAGGCGTCCGGATGCCGCCGCGAAGCGAGGCGGCGACGGCGCGAAGATCTCCTCCGAGGCGAGCCGTTGGGGGCTCGTGGAGCGGGCGCGGGCCGCGATGGTGGCGGGCGACGTGCCGTTCGCGGTGAGCCTCCTCGAGCGCGCCGTCCACGATCTCGGCGGGGAGCGCCTGGTGACCGCGTCGTCGATGCTCGCCGATTGCTACTCCGCCACGGGAGAGTACCGGAAGGCCGCGGACGCGTACGACCGCGTCGCGTCGTTGGTGCCGGGTTCGAAGGTCGCGCAGAACTCCAGGTACGAGGTCGGGCGGCTGGCCATGGATCGGCTCGGCGACTTCGGCCGCGCGCGCGCGGCGTTCACGGCGTACGTCGCGTCGCCGCTCGGCGGCGAGCTGAAGGAGGCGGCGTACTACTCGCTGTGCGAGATCGACGGCCGCGAGGGCGCGCACAAGGACGCCCTCCACTGCTTCAATAACTTCCTGCGCACCTTCCCGGGCGGGTTCCACGAGCCGAACGCGCGCCTGTGGCGCGGCGCCCTGTACCAGGACGTCCTGCGGCGCTTCGCCGACGCGGAGCGCGATCTCCTGGCGTTCATCCAGGCCAAGCCGCGGCACCCGCGCGTGGACGAGGCGCGCTACCGCGTGGCGCTCGGACGCTACCAGGTCGGCGATCGCCGCGGCGCGCTCCGGATGATCGAGGAGTACCAGCGCGAGACCCCCGGCGGCCAGTACGCCCTCCGGGTCGAGCGGTTGCGGCGCGCCATTCTCGATCCCGACTTCTCATTGGACCTCGAATCGAAGTAGTCTCCTTTCCGCATGATCCGTCACCCCTATTCGCCGTTCCTCGGACGCGTCGAGCGGCCGGGCCGGTACGTCGGCGGAGAGTTCGGCTCGGCGCCCTCCCGCGCGGGGGTGCGCGCCCGCATCGCGCTCGCGTTCCCCGACTCCTACGAGATCGGGATGAGCCACATCGGCCTCTCCGTGCTCTACGAGGTGGTGAACGGGCGGCCCGGGCTCGCCGCCGAACGCGTGTTCATGCCGTGGCCGGACATGGAGGCTCTGCTCTGCGCCCGCGGCCTGCCGCTCGTCTCCCTGGAGACCGGCACGCCGCTCGACGCGTTCGACGTCGTCGGCTTCTCGCTGCAATACGAGCTCACCTACACGAACCTCCTGCGGATGCTCGATCTCGGCCGGATCCCGCGACGCTCTTCGGAGCGGGGGGACCGGGCGCCGCTCGTCATCGCCGGCGGCCCCCTGGCCGCGCTCTGCGAGCCGCTCGCGCCGTTCCTCGACCTCGTGATTGTCGGCGACGGGGAGGAGGCGCTGCCGCGCTTCCTCGGGCGGCTCGCCGAGCTGAAGGAGCAGGGTGTTTCGAGGAGGGAGATCGTCGCCGAGCTCGCGCGGCTCGACGCGGTGTACGCGCCGGGGGCGCTTCGAAGGCAGATCGACGAGCGGTCGGGGAGGCTCGTCGTGGAAGGCGGGACTCCGATCGTCCGCCGCGCCGCGGTGAAGAGGCTCGGGGACTGGCCGCCGGGCTTCGGGCCGGTCCCGATGGTGAGCGCCGTCTTCGACAGGTACAGCGTCGAGATCGCGCGCGGCTGCGCCGAGGGGTGCCGCTTCTGCCAGGCCGGGTTCCTGTACCGGCCGGTGCGGGAGCGCGACGTCGGCGAGATCGACGCGGCGGTCGAGCGCGCGGTGAACGGCCTCGGCTTCGACGAGGTGTCGCTCGCGTCGCTCTCCTCCGCGGACCACTCCCAGCTCGGCCCGCTCGTGGCGCAGCTCGGCGCTTCGCTCACCTCGAAGCGGGTGTCGCTGTCGGTGCCGTCGCTGCGAGCGTACGGCGTCCCGGACGCGCTCGTGGAGGTGCTCGCGCGCCTGCGGGCGACGGGCGTGACGCTCGCGCCCGAGGCCGGGAGCCAGCGGCTGCGAGACGTCGTCAACAAGAACGTGACCGAGGCGGATCTGCTCGGGGCCGCGCGACGGTTCTTCGATCACGGGCTCGGCCGCATCAAGCTCTACTTCATGCTCGGGCTGCCGACCGAGACCGACGAGGATCTCGCGGAGATCGTCGCGCTCTCCGAAAGGCTGCGCGCGCTCGGTCGCAGGTGCCTCGGGCGGCGCGCCGAGGTCGTGATCTCGGTCTCCACGTTCGTCCCCAAGCCGTTCACGCCGTTCGAGCGGGAACGGATGATCGACGCGGACGAGGTCCGGCGGCGCCAGGGGATCGTGCAGCGGCTCGCGTGGCAGCGGCGGCTCGAGGTGCGGATCCACGACGCGCGCCTCTCTCGGCTCGAGGGCGTGTTCTGCCGAGGGGACGCGCGGCTGGCAGGAGTGCTCGAGAAGGCGGTGGACGCCGGGGCGAGGTTCGACGGCTGGGGCGACATGTTCGTAGAGGAGGCCTGGCGGCTCGCGCTCGCGGAGGTGGACGTGCCGCGTCTCCTCGCGGCGATCCCGGACGGCGCGCGTGTGCCGTGGGATCACGTCGACGTCGGCGTGTCGCGCGCCTTCCTCGAGAAAGAGCGGGATCGCGCGCTCGCGGCGCAGGTTACGCGCCCCTGCGGGCGCTACGCGCGGGGGCCCGGCGAGGCGCCGGCGTTCGTCTGCCACGCCTGCGGGATGGGTTGCGCGTCCGGCGACGTGCCGCTCCGGTCCCCGCGGCCCGTCGTCGAGGCGGCGGCCGCTGTTGCCGCGCACCCGCGAGGGCGTCCGACGCCGGACACATCGCACGCGGCGGATCCGGCGGACGTCGTCCGTGTCCGCTTCGAGATCGCGGTCTTCGGCCGCCAGGCGTTCCTGGGGCACCTCGACACGCTGCGCCACTTCACGCGGAGCCTCCGCCGCGCGGGGCTCGAGGTGGACTACTCCCGCGGGTTCCACCCCAAGCCGAGGATCGAGACGACGCCGCCCTTGCCGCTCGGCACCGCGGGCCTCGGCGAGCTGTACGACGTGGGGCTCGTGCGCCCGCCGAGCGAGCCGGAGATCGCCGAGCGCCTCGCCCGCGCCCTGCCGCCGGAGCTCGAGGCGCGGCGCGTGCAGAGGCTCGATCCGGCCGACGCGAAGATCGCGAAGGCGATCGCCGCCGCCGAGTACCTCGTCGCGGTCGAGGTCGAGCGGGCGGTCGCCGAGAGCGCGGTCGCAGGGATGCTGGCGGCCGAGACCATCTTCGTCGAGCGGTGCCGGAAGGGGGAGTCGCTGCGCGTCGACGTGCGGCAATTCGTGGCGAGCGCCGAGGTGATGCCTTCGTGGCCGAGCGACCCGGCGATCGAGCCGGATCCCGCGAGGACCCCGCTGCGGATCGTCCTGCACGCGGTCACCTCGGGCGGCGCGCGCCCCGCGGAGCTGCTCGCCCCGTTCCTCGGAGAGGCGATGGAGACCGCCGAGATCACGCGGTTGGGTTGGATCCTGCGGTGAAGCTCGGGGAGAGCGTCGGCGCGATCAGTAGGTGCGCTCGGCCGTGGCGAGCGCGTCGAGGCCGTCCGACGTTCCGCCGAAGTAGTAGATGAAGCCCGCGCCCTGGACGGCGGCGCCGAGCGCGCGCGGCGCGAGGAGCCCGTTCGCCGTGGAGTTGATCGAGCCGGTGATGTCGCCGGCGTCGTCGAACTCCGTATCGCGGCCGTTCGGCGTCACGTTCGAGAACGACATCCAGCTCGCGGCCGCCGCGCCGCCCAGGCAGAACAGCTTGTTGTTCGCGATCACGGCCATGACGCCGGCCGCGCTCTGGACCGTCTTGTCGTTCGGGACCCACGCGCCGTTGGCGCCGGCCGCGACGTCGGACTGCGAGAGCGATCCCGTGGGCGCGCCGGCCGCGTCTAGGCCGCCCATGACCCAGAGGCGGGAGCCGCCGAGCGCGTAGCCCGAGACGTTCGCCGCGTCCTCGAGCACCGCGTCGAAGAAGGCGCGGGGCGCGTCGAGCGGGGTCGCGCCGGTCGTCGCGAAGTCGCCCAGGTGTCCGTCTGCGGCGACGGCCGCGATCTCGACCGCGTCGAGCGAACCGCCCACGGTGGACGACATCCCGCCGAGCGCGAAGACGAAACGGGCGCCGGTCTCGTCGTGCGCGAGCACCGCGCGCAACCCGAGGCGCCCGGCGCCGAGCGCCGAGTCGTCGACCACGAAGACGCCGGTCGCGCCGAGGAACTGCGGGGGCGCGGTGCCGGCCGCGTCGCCGGCGTCGGTGTACGCGGTGTCGGTCACCTCGGCGATCTGGTGCTCGGTCTTCGATACGCCGTCCGCCTCGTCCGTGCGGTACACGCGATAGCCGGCGGCAGGGGCGCCGCCTATCGTCGTCGGCGTCCAGGAGAGCGAGACAGCCCCCGGCTCGGGCAGGGTCACGACGACCTCCTCGGACGCGAGCGTCTCTCCTCCCGGGTTGTCCGGATCGCTCGCCGGGACGATCGCGGCGACGCGGTAGTACCAGGCCCCGGCCGCGAGATCCCCGCCGGCCGGCGTCGCCTCCGCCTCGAGATCGACGGGCGAATCCACGGGATCGAGCACGACCGCGCGCTCCACCGTGTCGAGCGCCATGCCGCTGTCGTCGAAGCCGCCGATCACGTAGAGGTACGTCTTCACCGGCACGTACGGCGAGATCTCCTCGTCGTACACCGGCACCGCGACCGCGGCCGCCGCCGCGCGGGGCGTCGTGAGGGGGCTGCGCTGCACGTTCCACGAGGCGAGCGCGCCGAACTTGGACAGCTGGCTGAGCTCCACCGTGTCGAGCGCCTCGCCGCCGTCGCCCGTGTCGCCGCCGATGGCGTAGACGTAGCGGTTGCCGAGCACGTCCCGCGCGAAGGCGCCGGCGGGCATGCGCCGTCCGATCGTCGGCCCTTCGACCGTCTCGAAGACGTTCAGGTTGCCCGCCGGGTTCGTGACGAGGAACGCCGAGTACGTGGAGTAGGTCGCCTCGTCCTGGTCCGTGACGCGGACGAGGTAGACCCCGGTAGGGAGATCGGCCGACTGCGTCGACGTCGGGAACACGGTGTCGATCCGGTGCGCGTCGACGGGCGCGAGCTCCGCGATCGTGACCGCCGTGTTGCCGTCGGCGTCGATCAGCTCGACGGTCACGGGATCCCGGAAGTTGTCGCCGAAGATCGACACGTTCGTGTCTTGCTGTCCCGTGCCGCGCTCGGGCACGACCACGATGATCGTCGGGACCGGCTGGGATACCACCTTGAACCCGCTGTCGAGGAACCCCACGGGCCCGACGGCCGGCGGGTTCGTCACGGTGACGTCGTAGACGCCGATGGGTGATCCCGCGGGCACCACCGCGGTGAGCGTGCTCGAATCGATGAACGCGACGTTCTCGAACGGGATCTCCGCCGTGTCCGGGGCGCCGTGGAGCTTCATGAACGCGGTCGGCGTGGACGCGAACCCCTCCGTCGAGAGGATCGTCACCGTCGTCGGCGCGCCGGTCCAGCCGAACGGCGGATCGATGCCCGTGATCGCGAACTGATCCGCGGGCGCGATCGCGCGGACCGCCGCGCCTACCCGATCCTTGTTCCCGTTCGGGTTGACCACGCGCAGGTCGTACAGCACCTCGGGCTGCCCCGCCTCGGTCGGCGGCACGAAGCCCAGCGGCAGCACCACGGTGAGCACGTCGTCGCCGGTGTTCTCCGTGTACGTCACGCCGTCGGCGGGCACCTCCGCCTCGACGCCCTCCGGATCGATGAGGACGACGGTCGGGAGCTCCATGCCGTCCGCGGCGTCGAGCGAGTCGTCCACGACGGGCGAGAAGCCGCCGCCCGCGATCTCGAACGTCCGCGCCGCGGGATCCGCGCAGCCCGGGCAGACGACCGCGGGGGCGTCGCCGTTCGGGCTCGTGATCTTCGGCGTCGGGCCGTCCGAACCGGAGCATCCGGCAAGGATCGCCGCGATCAGCGCGGCCATGAGGCGAGCGCGCATGTCGGCCTCCCTTCCTCGGACCTACTGCATGGTCCGTTCGATGGTCGCGATGGGGCCGCTCTCGTCGTTGCCGCCGAGCGCCCAGATGTAGCCGTTCACCCGCACCATGTCGTAGTACGCGCGATCGGTCCCGAAGGACGCGGAGTTGGACTGCCAGCCGTCGAGGACGTACGCGGGGTCCGTGGCGTCCGCGTGGAATTCGACGCGCGACGCGGCGTTGCCGCTGACGAGCGGGTCGCCGCCTTCGTCCTCGTTGTCGACGCCGGTGAACGTGAACATGAAGTCGAAGTACAGGAGCGCGCCGTGCGCGTGCGCCGGGTGGCCGGGTTGCACCGTCTCGTCCTGGACGGCCCACGCCTCGTTGTCGCCGTCCGCGGTCACGATCTCGGTGACCTCGAACGTGATGAGCCCGGAGTTGTTCGTGCCCGCGTGCGCGTCGTCGCCGAGGATGGCGATCAGGTAGAGCGGCTCGGTCGAGATCGACTTCTCGAGCGGGATCTCCGGATCCGGGATGAAGCCGCTGTCCTTCTGCCCCTGGCTCGTGAGCAGCACGTAGAAGGCGCGCGGCGTCTGCAGGTCGTACGACAGCGCGACGAACGGCCCGAGATCGCCGTCCGCGAGCACCTCGGCGCGCTCGCCGGACACGAGGTACCCGGCGCCGGTCGCTTCCGGGCGGCCGCCCACCGCGAAGAGGAAGGTCTTGTCGTCGACGTCCTCCTCGCCGCTCGGGACGGTCACGACGATCGCCTCGAGACCTTCGCGCGCGCTGAGCATCTCCTCGTCGACGGGCTGCCACTTGGAGAGAGAGCCGAACGGCAGCGGCGCGACGCCGTCGATCACCGGCGAGGTCGCGCCCGTGTCCGTGTACGACGTGCCCGCGACCTCGGACGCGAGGAGCCGCGTGTCGCCGCCGTTGCCGCTCGCGTCGACGTTCCTGTAGACGTTGTACGAGGTCGCCCCGGTGACCGCCGACCACGTGATCTGGATCGAGCCGCCGCCGCCCGAGATCATCTCCCGGCCCGACGCGAGCGACTCGCCCCACGCCCCTATCGCCGAGACCTGATAGTACCAGGTGCCGACGGGGATGTCGCCGGACCCGGTCGTCGAGCCCGTGATCTGCGGCCGCGTCTCGAGGCCGAGGATGCGGGCGCGCTCCACCGTTCCGAGCGCGAGCGCCGTCGAGTCCGCGATGTTCGTGTTCACGTCCGCGCCGCCGACCGCGTACAGCCACGATCCGGCCCGCGCGAGCGCGAGCCCCTGGCGAGCGGTCGCAAGGAGGTTCGCCGCCCGCGGATCCGCCGCGCCGTTCCACTGCTCCGAAGTCCAGACGGCGCCGGGCTCGCCGAACGCCGACACCGGGAGCACCTCCACGTCGCCCAGCACCACGTCCGAAGCGTCGAGCCCGCCGGCCGTGTAGATGTAGCCGCCGCCGAACGCGTCGTAGCCGGCGCACGAGGCGTGGCGCCAGCGCGCCGTGGCCATCGTCCCCGTCGTGACGAGGTCGAAGCTCTCGAGGTGCCCTGCCGAGGACGGGGTCGCCTCGTAGCTGTAATAGATGTCGTACTGGCCGTCCGGGTTGGTCACCTTGACCGGGTAGATCCCCTGCCCGACGTCGAACACCGCCGTCAGCGTCCCGGAATCGATGAAGCCCGCCGCCATCGGGTAGACCGTCTCGTCCAAGGCGAGCAGCTCGACCGTCGCGCCGTCCATGAAGTAGTCGCCGGTGATCGTCACCGTGGGGGTGTCGGCGGCCGGCGAGCGGAACGGATCGATCGCCGTGATGACCGGCGGCGGGGTGCCGACCACCTCGAACTCGCCGCGCACTTCGCCGTCCATCCAGAAGGCGCCGAGCCCGTCCGGGTTGGTCGCCTCGACCCAGTACATGCCCGTGGGCATGGACTCGGTCTCGGAGGGGCAGATCGCCTCGAGGTTCAGTGCGTCGGCGAACAGCACGACCCCGGCGAGGAACCGGCTGCCCGGATCGTCGACGTCGACCCACGTCACCATCGGCGTCGCCTCGAACCCGGTCCCCGCGACGGCGACCTGCAGGTCCGAGACCACCGAGTCGGTCGCGAGCCCTTCCCAGGCGGTCTCGGGCGTGACCGAGGTCACGGTCGGCGGCGCCTTCGCCAGCCAGTCGATCGAGTCCGGGCAGGTCACGGACTCGCTGTCCGGGTTGGTGAGCGTCACGGAGTACGTCCCGACGGCCACTTCGCCCGCCGCCGCGTCCGCCGAGGCGCCCGTGGACGAGGAGAGGGTGGCCGCGCCGAGATCGACCGTCGCGGACGAGGTCGTCTCGGTCACGCTCACGGTCATGCCGTCGGCGAACCCGGTTCCTATCAACGTGAAGGTCACGTCGACGAGCGTCGAGACCGCGCCCGGCTCCACGGCGGCGCAGGCGAGCGGCCCGAGCCCGCTGTCCGCGTCGGTGTCCGTGTCCGTGTCGGAATCGGTGTCCGTGTCGGTGTCGGTGTCCGTGTCGGTGTCGGTGTCCGTGTCCGTGTCCGTACCGCCGTCTCCGTCCTGGGAATCCGGCGAGTCGCTGCACGCCGCGGCCCACGCCAACCCGATCGTCACGAGAATCCATCTTGCCGTGCGCATCATTTCCTCCATGTACGGTGCGGCGCGCGTTCCGCGGCCGCGACCGACGGAAAAACTACTCGATCACCTGCGAATCGCAGCCGAACTTCGCCGTCACCGTCGTCCAGAAGCCGTCCTTCAGGTGCTGGCACGCCTCGTCGCAGAACACGACCGTGTCGCTGTCGAGCCAGTCCCACCCCGCGCCGTCGGCGCAGTCCTCGTCGTAGGGGATAACGACGTCGTCGCCGTAGAAGTTGATCTGGGTGGGGTCCGCCTCCTCGGGGACGCTCGCCCAGTCGATATCGAACTCGCAGGTGATCACCTCGCCGACGATCTCCTGGAGCGCCGTGGCGAGGGCGTCCGGGTCCTCGGCCGGGTAGTACGTCCCGGTACCGCCCGCCTCTGCGATGTCGTTCATCACCGCGTTCCACGCGATGCTGTCGCCGACGCCGATCACGTACACCGGGTACCCCGCGGCCTCGAGCGCGCCGGCCGCCGCGATCGCCTCGACGTCATCGAGGCAGTTGAGGTTGGTGACGTCGCAGTTCGGCGGGGTCGTGATGCACGTGCAGGTGTCGCCGTCGAGCTCGGGGTTGCACGCGGGCGCGCCGTCGGTGGCGAGGAGCACGAACTTCTGGAGCTCGTCCGCCGTGGCGTCGAGGGCGTCCGCGGCGCCGCCGAGCGCGAGCGCCGTCGGGGTCCCGCCGCAGCAGCCGATGTCCCCGCCGCCGGTGATCTGGTCCGCGATCTCGCCCGCGGTCTCGACGCCGATCGGCACGAGCGTGCCCGAGGTCGCGCTGCACTGGTTCGTCGTGCCCTCGCACAGGAGCGACGGGAAGACGGCCAGGCCGAAGTTGACCTGGGTCTCCACCGCTTCCGTGAGCGCGACGATCGCATCGGTCATTTCAGGCCAGAGGTCCTGGTTGCACATGCTGTTCGAGCGGTCGAGGACGATGAGCATGTCGACGTTGACGCCGGTGATGTTGAACGGGAACTCGCCGCAATCGGTGTCGGTGTCGCTGTCGGCGTCGGTGTCGGTGTCGACATCGGTGTCGCCATCGGTGTCGCCGTCGGTGTCCCCGTCGGTACCCCCGTCACCGATGCCGGTGTTCGGCGAGCTCGAGCACGCCGCGCCGAAGAGGAACGCCAACGTCGCCATGCAAACGATTCTTCCGAACAATCGCATCATTTCGTGCTCCCTTCGAAATGTTGGTTCGCCGAAATCCGAACCCTGGAGATTCAGACGATTATAACAACAAGAAGGGGTCACCTGTCGTGGATCGGCGGCGGCGGGGTCAGAGCTCGAACCTGTAGCCGAGCGCGGCGGTCGCGTTTCCCCCGTTCGTTCTCCCCAGGAGCTCGGCGTCGAGGGGGGCGAGAGCGTATCGGGTGTCGAGCACGACGCCGCCCACCCCGAGACGCCACTCGAAGACGAAAGCGACCTCGCCGCCTGGGGCGAGCACCCGGATCGTGTTGTCGCCGCCGCCCAGCGATGTCCTCTCGCGGGCGACGACGAGCTGCAGGATGGGGCCGCAGCCGACGAACGCCGCGAAGCGCGCGCCCGAGTCGTAGAAACGCCAGACGACGTCGAGCGCCCACTTGAGCTCGGTCGCGCGGACCTCGTAGTCGATCTCCGCCGCGCCCACCGCCGGATCGCGGACCGTTCCCTCGCGGCTCGGCCTCGTGTACGTCGCGTCGAGCGCCAGGGAGAAGCTCCTTTCGAAAGGCGGCAGCGCGACGTCGATGCCGAAGCCGATGACAATGAACGGGCGCAGGTGCGACGTGGGGATCGCGATCCCCACCCGAGGCGTGACGGAGAGGACAGCACCGCGCTCGGATTCTTGGGGAGCAGGCTCGGGGGGCTCCGCCTCCGATCGGGGCGCGGGTTCGGGCTGCCGCGCGGCCAGCGCCTCGACTCGCGGGACGATCAGCGAGCCGACCAGCGCGCAGCGGGAGGACCAGCCCTCGGAGCCCTCCGGGATCGGTTCGGGCGCGGGCGCGTCCGGGGGCGGGGCCGTCGCGAAGTAGAAGAGGTCGGCCGTGTCGGAGATCCAGATCGCCGCAGCGGCGCGGCCGGACGCGAGCTCCGCCTTTGCCGCCGCCGCCGGGTCGGCGCCCTCGCCTATCGCCTGACGCCGGACCGAGGCCGGGATGCCGGTGAGGTGCGCCGACACCGCGAGCCACATCGCGTCGGCGCGGGGATCGCCGGTGCGCGAGAAGAAGACGACGGTCGGGCGATCCGGCTCCGCCGCTGGGGCGGGCGTCGGCCCGGCCGTCGAGATGGCGATCGCCAGGATCGCCGCCGTCACGAGGTTCCGCATGGTTCGCCCAGAGGTCTCAATACGAGGGATCGGGCGGAGATCTCAAGGGCAAACTCAATCCGGCTCGGACTGCGCGAGCCCGCGGCGGGCCACGGCGGCGAGCGGCCCGCGCGGGGCGGCCTCGAGGTACGCCGCGTAGTGGGTGCGCGCCGCGCCGTGCCGGCAGAGGACCAGCGACTCGAGCTGCGCGAGGGCGACGAGGCCGCTAACGCCGATCTCGCTGTGCGGGTGCTCCGCGACGAGGCGCTCGTACGTTCGGGCCGCGTCGTCGAACAGCGAGGCGCGCCGGTACGCCTGCGCGAGCTCGAGCAGCCCCGCCGGGTTCGTTCCGCCGCGGAGCGCCGAGAGCCGATCGCGCGCGCTCGTGATCGCCGCGACGAGCTCGTCGGACGCCGCGGAGACCTCCGCGGGCGTCGCGGCCGGCAGCTCCGCGCCCGAAGGCGCGAGCCGGTCGTACGAGTCGGCTCGAGGCCGCTCGCCCGCCCCGCCGAGCTCGAGCGCCACGGCGAGATCGCGGATCATGTCGTCGACCTCTGCGGTGCGCGGCGCCGGGTCGGAGGCGCCGAGCTCCTCTCCGGCGCCGACCATGACCGAGGTGCCGCCGAGGCGGGCGCGGAGCTCCACGCTCCCGGACGCCACGCGGACCTTTGTTGCGCCCCGCTCCGTGACCTCGACCGAGAAAACGGTGCCGCGCGCCTCGATCTCGGCCGTGGGCGTGACGACGATGAAGCGGAACCCCGGCTCCACCGCGCCGACCTCGGCCACCGCGCGCCCCGACGTCAAGGCGAAGCGAACACCGCGCGCGTCCGACGAAAGGACGTCGGCGATCGCCGCGCCGTCGCACCGGAGCGCGGTTCCCGGCGAGACCTCGAACGCGGCGTGTCCCGCCTCGTCGATCTCGAGAGCCGGGTCCGCCGAGCCCGTGCCGCGGTCCGTTTCGCGGTCCGCGTCGTTGCCCGCGATCGCCGCCTCGGCGATCGGATCACCCCCGCGCGCGGTTGCGCCGGGGTGGAGGCCGAACGCCACCGCCGCCGCACACGCCGCGGCCGCGCACGCGGCGAGGCCGCCCCGAAGGAGCCGGCGCCTCGAAGGAGCGAAGCGGTCGACCTCGATCGAGACCGAGCGGCGCTTCGGCGCTTCGGCGAGCGGCGCTTCCCGCACCGCGATCCGCACGCCCGAGACGAGCTCCGCGCTCGCGCGGCACGAATCGCAGATCGCGAGGTGCACCGCGACTGCCGATCGCTCGGGCTCGCCGACGGCGCCGTCCGCGTACTCGAAGAGGAGCGCCTCGACGCTCCTGCACGTCACTCTGCGCATCGTGCGAGCTCCTTGAGCGCTTCGCCGCATTGCGGATCTCTCTTGAGGCGCGCCAACAGGTCGCGGCGGCCACGCCGAAGGCGCATCTTCGCCGTGTCGAGGCTCAGGTCGAGGATCGCCGCGATCTCGGGCACGCTGTACCCCTGGAGCAGCGACAGGACGAGCGGCAAGCGCCATGACGGCTTGATCGCTCGAAAATGCTCCGCGAGACTGTCGAAGAGCCGCTGCCGCGACAGCTCGACGTCCGGCCGCGACGCGCCGCCGCGCTCGAGCCGCTCGGGGACCTCGTCGGGGTTGCCGAGCAGGACGAGCCGCTTCTTCTTGTAGCTGTCGCGCACGGAGTTGACGGCGATGCGATCCACCCAGACGAAGAAGCTCGCCTCCCCGCGGAACGTCGAGAGCTTGGCGAAGACCCGCCCCATCGCGATCTGCACGATGTCCTCGGCCTCGTCGCCGGCCCGCGCGAGCAGCACGGTCCGCCGGACGCGCGGCAGGCACCAGCGCGCGAGCGTGTCGAGCGCCGCCGGATCCTTGCCGCGGCACGCCTCGAGCAACCCCTCGAGCCGGGAATCGTCGCCTGCAACGGGTCTGAAGTCGGCCATCGCCATTCGCACCTCTTCGAATAATAGGACGAAAAGCCGGACAAAAGGAGGTCGGAGAAAAGCGGTCGGAGACCATCCCCCGACGCCTTCCCCGCGGGGCAGGGGGGCAGCCGGGCCCTCCTCACAGCACTTCGAGCACCTCGATCTCGAGCGTGACGTCCTTGCCGGCCAGCGGGTGGTTCGTGTCGAGCGTCACGGTCTGGCCCTGGACGGCGATCACCTTGGCCTGCACCTCGTACCCCGGCTCGATCTCCACCGACATCCGCTTGCCGACCTCCAAGACGCCCTTGACCGCGATGCGCCGCTTGTCGACGCTCAGGACCCGGTCGTGATCGTAGGGGCCGAACGCCTGCTGGGCGGGGATGTTCTCGATCACGAACGAACCCGGGGCGAGCCCGACGAGCGCCTTCTCGAAGCCCGGGATCACGTCGCCGCCGCCGACGACGAGCTCCAGCGGCGCGCGGTTCACGGAGCTGTCGAACACCGTGCCGTCCGACAGCCGGCCGGTGTAGTGCACCCTGACTCTGTCGCCGGCCCTCGCCTGCCTCACGGTCGCACTCCCATCCCCCCAATGAAGGATATGTCAGAAAAACGCGCGACCCTCAACCTTCGCGACTCGGAAGCACCGTCGCGGCGCGGCGTCTTTTCTCGACAACCCAACCCGCATCGGCTAAGACGGCCGCCTTTGAAGCGGGGCGCTGCGAGCCCCGTTGAGGACGGTGACGCATGGGCTTGGAGAGATCGCGGAACATCGGCATCGCGGCCCACATCGACGCGGGCAAGACGACGGTGACGGAGCGGATCCTGTTCTACACGGGCACGACCCGCAAGATGGGCGAGGTCCACGACGGCCAGGCGACGATGGACTTCATGAAGCAGGAGCAGGAGCGCGGCATCACGATCGCGTCCGCCGCGATCTCGTGCGCCTGGGACGGCCACGCGATCAACATCATCGATACGCCGGGTCACGTCGACTTCACGATCGAGGTGGAGCGATCGATGCGCGTGCTCGACGGCCTCGTCGCCGTTTTCTGCGCTGTCGGCGGCGTGGAGGCGCAGAGCGAGACGGTCTGGGGCCAGGCCGACAGGTACCGGGTGCCGCGCCTCGCGTTCGTAAACAAGATGGATCGCCCGGGCGCGGACTTTCTCGACGTCGTCGCCCAGCCCGACGAGCGGCTCGAGGCGCACGCGTTGCCGATCCAGATCCCGATCGGCGCCGAGGACGGCTTCGCCGGCGTGATCGATCTCGTGAAGATGCGGGGCGTGACGTTCCCGCAGGGCGACGCGGTGGAGGGCCCGATCCCGGAGGCGCTCCTCGAGACCGCGAAGGCGCGGCGGGACGCCCTGTGCGAGCGCCTCGCGGACTTCGACGACGCGATCGCCGCGAAGTACCTCGACGGCGAGGCGATCCCGGAGGAGCTCCTCAGGAAGACGATCCGCGAGTGCGTCCTCCGCTCGCTCGTGACGCCGGTGCTCTGCGGTTCGGCGTACAAGAACATCGGCGTGGAGCCGCTCCTCGACGCGGTGGTCGCGTACCTGCCGAGCCCGCTGGACAAGGGGACCGTGGTGGGCCGCGATCTCGACGACGCGGAGAAGAGCCACCTCCGCCGCCCGAAAGCCGGCGATCCGTTCGCGGGCCTGGCGTTCAAGATCATCCACGATCCCTACGTGGGTCAGCAGACGTTCGTCCGCACGTACTCGGGCACGCTCAGGCCCGGCGACACGATCCTGAACGCGACCACCGGCAAGAAGGAGCGCGTCAGCCGGCTCCTGCGGATCGCGGCGAAGGACCGGATCGAGATCGACGAGGTCGGGCCTGGCGACATCGTCGCGTTCATCGGCCTCAAGAACACGTTCACCGGTCACACGTTGTGCGCCCTGGACGAGCCGCTCCTGCTCGAGACGCTCACCATCCCGGAGCCGGTGATCAGCGTGAAGCTCGGCTGCGACAGCCGCGGCGAGGTGGAGAAGCTGCACCAGTCGCTGCGCAGGCTGTCGCTCGAGGATCCGTCGTTCCAGGTGCGCGTCGACGACAGGACGGGCGAGACCGTGGTGTCGGGCATGGGCGAGCTGCACCTCGAGATCATCGCCGACAGGCTCAAGACGGAGTTCGGCGTTGCGGCCAAGGCCGGCCAGCCGTCGGTGCAGTACAAGGAGACGATCACGGCCGCCTGCGAGCACTCGTACCGGCACGTCAAGCAGACCGGCGGCCACGGCCAGTACGCGCACACCGTGATGCGCCTCGAGCCGAACCCGGGCGGCGGGTTCGAGTTCGTCAACGCGGTCGTCGGCGGCGCGGTGCCGCTCGAGTACGTGTCGGCGGTGAAGAAGGGGGTGGTCGACGTCATCGAGCGGGGCGTGCTCGCCGACTTCAACGTCGTAGACGTCCGCGTCACCCTCATCGACGGATCGTCGCACGTCGTGGACAGCTCGGAGATGGCGTTCAGGATGTGCGCGGGGATGTGCTTCAAGGAGGCGTTCGCGAAGGCGAGCCCGCGGCTGCTCGAGCCCGTCATGTCGGTCGAGATCGCGACGCCGGACGACTTCATAGGAGATCTCGTCGGCGATCTCGCCCGGCGGCGCGGCAAGGTGCACGCGATGCGTCGCTACCGCAAGGGCTCGCAGAAGATCGAAGCCGAGGCCCCGCTCATGGAGATGTTCGGCTACGCGACGACCGTGCGCTCGCTGTCGTCCGGCAGGGCCAACTACTCGATGGAGCTGCGCCGCTTCTCGCCGCTCCCCGAGGCGCTCCAGGTCGCCGTCATCGCAGAGGCGAGGCGCCGCATGGCCGGGGAATTCTAGGATAACCAATTTAGACGCTTCAATTCGTCTGATCGGGTCTTCCTTTTCGACAAATCGAACCTACGCTTTCAATAGGGACATAAGTGCGTTGGTCCCTCCTCTCTTTAAAGGCGGCCGATGCCCGAAGGCGGAGGTGACACGTGGATTCAACCGGTCAGACCACCCCCTGCGAGATCCGGCGACCGCGGTGCGACAACACCATCCCCTTCGTCAAGGTCCCGGCGGCGAGGCCGGGGGTGACGGGCAAGATCGAGGAGATCGCCCGGCGCAACCGCGCGAAGGGCCGGGCTTCGTACGAGGGGTTCGTCGTCGACGGCCGCTACCGCCTGAGCTTCCTCATCGGCCGCGGCGGCATGTCGGTCGTGTACCTCGCGCGGTGCCTCGAGACCGGCCGGCACGCCGCGATCAAGTTCCTGCGGCCCGAGCTCGTCGACCGGTCGCCGTACCGGCAGCGGTTCGTGAACGAGATCGAGGCGATCCGCAGGATCCGGCACCCCGTCATCGTGCAGATGTTCGACATCGGCGAGCTCGAGGACGGCCGCGTGTACCTCGTGATGGAGTACGTCGCCGGCCCGTCGCTCAAGCGGATCATCGAGCGCGGGAACGTCCCGCTCGCCGAGCTCCTGCCGATCGCAATAGCGGTCGCCGAAGGCCTCGGCGCGGCGCACGCGCACGGCGTCGTCCACCGCGATCTCAAGCCCGGCAACGTCCTGATCCCGCGGCTGCCGGAGGTCGGGGCGCCCGCGAAGGTCGTCGACTTCGGGATCGCGCGGATCGACGGCTTCCCCAAGATCACGAACACGGCCGAGGTCGTCGGGACGCCGCTGTACATCTCGCCGGAGCAGGCGCTCGGCTATCCCGTCGATCGGCGCGCGGACATCTATTGCTTCGGCGTGCTCCTGTACGAGGCGTGCACGGGGCAGCGGATGTTCGAGGGGCGCGATCCGCAGCTCCTCCTGCGCAAGCACGTGCGCGTCGTCCCCCCTCGCATGATCGACAGGAGATCCGACCTCGCCATCCCGAAGGCGCTCGACGCGCTCGTCATGCGCTGCCTCGAGAAAGTGCCGGACCGCCGCCCGCAGTCCATGGAGGAGATCGCGAGCGTGCTCCGGGCGATCTCCGCGCAGGCGCTCCCCAACTAGAATCAGCCCGCGCTCGCGTCCTTGTCCACGTCGGGGTTGTTTGCGGCGGGCTGCCGAAGTAACCTGTGTCACCTCCGCACCGGCGGACGAAGAAGGGTACCGACAATGGTCAAGGACAAGAAGAAGGAGGCCAAGCGGCCGTTCTACAAGAACCCGAGCAACATCATCCTGCTCGTGGTCGTGGCCGGCATGCTCGCCTACATGGGGTTGTACCGCGGCGAGGACGGCTACACCGGCCTCGAGCGGCTGTTCGTCCGCGCCGACAAGGCGGTCGAGACCGTCACCGAGGGGTGCTCGAAGCCGACCGACGGCGAGGTCGAGGCGCACTTCAAGGACAAGGCGGGGTCGATCCCCGTCGATCCCGGTTTCGACGCCGACCCCGGCGAGATCTGCGGAAACGGGAAGACGTACTTCTGCACGTCGAAGCCGCCGGACAAGCCGATCCCGATAGGCTGGACCGCGCCGCCGCGGCCCGGCACCGACCCGGACTACGCGGGGCCCGACCCGTTCGCCCCGTTCAAGGAGTCGCCGTACGCGATGCCGTCGCCGAAGGTGATCCTCGATCGCAAGCCCGTCCGCGATCACGAGGACCCGGGGATGCTCGCCGCGATCCAGGACGCCGCCTCCCGCGGCGAGGGCAAGCTGGGGTTCGTGTCGGACGGCGAGATCCGGGACGAGCTCGAGCCTTTGTCGGGGAAGGTCGTGCGGCTCGACGCCGCGCTGTTCGGGGGCGACGACGACGAGCAGGTCGCGAAGAAGCTCGAGGCCGAGGGCGTCGAGTTCGTGCTCGTCGACAGGCTCACGCCGAGGGCCGCACCCTGGATCGAGGAGAGGATGGACACCGTGCGCGTGCGCATGCGGGACGCCGTGAGCCTGGGCTGGTTCCACCCGGTGGTGCTCGGCTCGGGGTACGCCCTGTACCGGCGCGCCGCGCCTGTCGACATCCCCAGGCACGCCATGCGGCGGCTCACCGCGCGGGTGCGGGCCGTGCTCGAGGGCGGGACGCCGGAGAAGCTCGACTTCGAGCTCCCGCTCGCGCCCGTCGGCGACGACGCGCACCGGGTGATCGTGTCGCTGCGCAAGCGCGTGGATCCGGACTTCAAGGGGCGCAAGGTGACGCGCCGCATGGCGAACGACAGGGATCTCGTCGCCGCCCTCGACGAGGCGGCGGAGAAGATCCGCGACGAGTGGGGCGAGATCCGCAGGAGCGCGAAGCGCGAGTTCGACGCCGAGATCACGGCCGACATCCGCAAGGAGATGTCGCAGATGGAGATCGAGATCGACGTCGTGCGCGACATCTGCACGCTCACGGACAGGACCGCTTCCGAGCTGCTCTGGTACGTCGAGCTCGGTTTCGAGGGGCTGATGGTCCGCCAGAAGGAGGGGGACAAGCGCGTCTTCTACCTCGAACCGAGCTACGCCGTGCACATGGAGATGGACAGCGAGGTGAAGTTCCTCGAGCGGCTCTTCGAGAAGAGCGGGCTCGACGCGTTCCTGCGCGATCCCAAGAAGAACGTGAAGCGCGCGCGCGTGCTGAACGAGACGGCGTGGGAGCGCGACGACAAGCACGTCTTCCAGCGCTTCGCGACGACGAGCTGGATCGAGCGGCCCCAGGCCGACGGCGGGGACGTGGTCGAGCTGTACCGCGGCGTGCCGTTCAAGACGATCTGGGACGTGTCGCGCTCGGCGCTCGTCAGGTCGCTCGAGCTCGGCGCCGAATGGCTCATGACGAACCAGACGCCGGACGGGCAGTACGCCTACAAGTACACGCCGACGAACAAGCCCGGGAAGCGCTGGTCGGAGGGCGGCAACATCGTGCGGCACGCGCTGAACCCGTACACGCTCCTCATGGTCAACAAGATCAAGCAGGATCCCCGGTACGTCGCGAGCGCGAAGCGCGGCATCGGCTTCTCGCTCAAGTTCCTGCGGCACGCGGGCGACAGGTGCACGATCTGCCACCGCGATCCGCCGGCCCGGTACTACAACGCCAAGCTGAACGCCGTGGCCGTCACGATCCTGTCGATCCTCAAGCTCGGCGACGTCGCCGACATCTCGGAGTACGAGGACGACCTCCGGTGCATGGCCGAGGAGATCCTCTTCATGCAGGACAAGAACGGCCACCTCTGGCAGTACGACGTGCCGCCGGATCACCCGTACTACGGCGCCGAGAGCACGATCCACGCCGGCGAGTTCATCTTCGTGCTCGCGCGGCTCTACACGCACTACAAGGACGAGACGTTCAAGTCGGCGTGCGATCGCGCGATCGAGTACTACATGAAGCAGTGGCGCAAGTCGCTCGCCGAGCGGACGCCGCAGGGCATCTACGACGAGGAGCACCGCGTGAACCTCATCGGCATCGTGCCCTGGCTGGTGACCGCGATGCAGGATCTCTACAAGAACACGGGCGAGAAGAAGTACGCGGATCTCGGGTTCGAGGCGCAGGACTGGATCGACGACGAGTTCTTCTGGTGGCCCGCGCGCTCCCAGTACCCGGACTACGTCGGCGCCTCGTTCAAGGTCCATAGGGAGCTGCCCGCGGTCAACTCGTGCCAGTACGCGGAGGGCGCGTCCGCGGCCTACGACATCGCGAAGCGCACCGGGCGCGACGTGGAGAAGCGGCGGCAGATCGTCGTCCACAGCATGCGCTACTGCCTCCAGCTCCAGTACGACGGCTACGACTCGACGTTCTTCCTCCCGGTCCCGGACGAGGCGATGGGCGCGTACCGCTACACCCTCGGGCACCTGCGGCTGCGCAACGACTACAACTACCACGCGATGGCCGCGATCGCGCAGGCCGTCGAGAACCTCGAGCCCGACGACTATCCGGCGGAGCGGCCGCTCAGGATCCCGCCCGTGCTGCGCGAGCTGCTCGGCGGGCAGGCGGGCCCGGCCAAGGACGTCACGCGCGAGGAGTACCGCGCGGCGAAGGCGGCGAAGCAGGCGGCTCCCGCGGCCGAGGCGCCTCAGTGACGCCGCGCGCCGGCATCGCCTTGTGCGGGCTCGCGCTCGCGGCGTGCGGCGGCGCGTCGGCCCCTCCGGCCGAGGCCCCCTCGGGTCCCGTGGGAGGGGAAGCCGCGGCGACCGAGGTGGTGGTGGAGCCTTTGTGTCGGCTCGACGCGCCGTGGCCATCGGGCGTCCCCGAGGGCGGCGACGTCGAGTCGCTCCACGCGCTCGGGCAGGCGCGGATCGTCGCCCGGGACGGCCAGGGCGCCTTGACGATCCTCACGCGCGCGGCCGAGGAAGCGCCGGACGACGCGGCCGTGCTCGCGGATCTCGGCACGGCGTTCCTCCAGTGCGGGATGTGCGACGAGGCGATCGCGCGCATCCGCCGCGGGGCCGAGATCGCTCCTTTGAACGTGGACCTCCTCGCGAACCTCGCCCAGGCGCACCAGATCTGCGGGGACATCCCGAAGTCGGCGGCCACCTATCGCGAGGCGGCGGCGCTCGCGCCCGACGATCCCTCCTTGCGCAACAACCTCGCGGTCGTCCTGATCGTCGTGGGAGATCTCGAGGGCGCGGAGCGCGAGGCGCGCCGCGCCGCGGAGCTCGTGCCGTCGAGCGCGACGTACCTCGTCAACCTCGGGTACGTCCAGTCGCGGCGCGGAGATCTCGCGGGTGCGGAGGCGACGATTCGGCGCGCGCTCGAGCTCGATCCGCAGAGCGCCGACGCCCGCAATCAGCTCGGCGTCGTCCTCTCGGGCGCGGGCCGGACCGAGGAGGCGATCGCCGAGCTCCGCAAGGCGCTCGCGCTCGATCCCGAGCACCACGGCGCGACCGAGAACCTGCGCGCGCTCGAGGCGCCGGAGCCCGGGCTCCTCGACGATCTTCCCTGACCCGCGCGCCGCGCGGTTGACCCGCCGGCGTCCGTGCCTACACATTGGGGAGATGGCTCGATCCCCCATGCTCGCGGTTTGGGCGTCCGCCGCCCGGTCGGCCGCGTGCCTCCTGCCGGCCGCCGCGTCCGCCGAAGTTTCGCTCGGGCTGTGCCGGTTCGACGTCGACGCCGATCGGGAGGCGGTCGCCGAGGCGCTCGAGGAGAGCTGCACCGCGCGCGCGGACGAGATCTTCGCGGAGCTCGGAGTTCCGCGCGCCACGGGCGCCGCGCTCGCGCCTTTGACGGTCCGCGTCGTGGCGGACCCGGCGGAGATCGGCTCGGTGAGCCCCCCGGGCGCCGCGCCGCCGCCGTGGTCGGTCGCCGTCGCGTACCCCGACTCGAGGCTCGTGGTCCTCGCGCTCCGGCGGAGGGACGGGAGCCCCGTCGAGCGCCTCGACGTCGAGCTCGAGCACGAGCTGTCGCACATCGCGCTGCGCGACGCGCTGCATGGCGCGAGGGTGCCGCGTTGGCTCTCGGAGGGGATCGCCGTGCAACAGTCCGAGAGGTCGTCGATGGCCAGGCGCGGCTCGCTCCTGATAGCGTCGCTCGGCGGCAACGTCGCCACCCTGGCCGCGATCCACGACTACCCGAGCGGCGCCGCCGCGGTCGAGCTCTCCTACGCCCAGGCCGCGGACTTCGTCGGTTTCCTGTTGCGGGAGGGCGGATGGCACGGCATCCGCGTCGTGCTGAACCGGTTGCGGCACGGCGATGATCTCGACGAGGCGTTCGAGACGGCGTTCGGCCGGACGCCGGACGAGCTGGACGCCCTCTGGCGCGCCCGGCTCTCCGACGGCTCGGACTGGGTCGTCGTCGCGACCGGCTCCAGCGCGCTGTGGGGGGCCGCGACGCTGCTGTTCGCGCTCGCCTACGTCAGATCGCGGCAACGGCGGCGCCGTCGACTCGAGGAGATGGGCGCGGCGGAGGAGTCGATCGACAGGCTCGTGCGCGCCGCGGAGCGGCTCGAGACGGCCGGATCGGCCGAGGAGGCCGCGGTCGATCGCGCGACGCGCACGCTGCACTGAGCGGGGAGCGATCCGGAGCTCGAGCTCTCTACTTGTGGCGCCCGCGGCCGCGGCGACGGCGGCCCTCCGGGTGCGGCGCCGCGGGCTTGGCGTTCCAGAACCGCCCGCCGGGCTTGTTCTGCGCGTTGCCGCCCGCCGAGCCGTTGAGCGCGTGCAGGGTCATCGGCGTGTACCCGGCCGCCTGGCCGCCCGAGGCGACCGCGTCGGCCTTCTGCTGCGCGGCCGCGGGGCTCGGATCCTCGGCGATCGCGTGCCGGATCTCCTCGAGCTCGCGTTGCAGGCGGGCGTTCTTCTGCCGCTCCATCGCGAGCTCGGCGCGCGTCTTCTCGAGCTCCTCCGTGAGCTGCTCCGTTGTCCTCAGTGCGACGTCGTCGGTCGAAGTGGTCATCTGTCCGATTTTCCTTGGCAGTGACGAGGTTGAGACCTCTCACAAGATGGGCGGAACGTACCGCACCGCGGCCGGAGGCGCAACCTACTTCGCACTACTTCGCTGCCTGCTTCGCTGCCCTGGCCGGTCGTTTGCCGACGATCCACGTTTCGCGGATAATGACGCGATCGAAAGCCAAAGGAGGAATAAGCCGATGAGGAGATGCGTGCCCGTCCTTTTCGTTTGTCTCGCGCTCGCGGCAGCCACCGCGTGCGGCGCGGGCGACGCGCCCGTGGCCGAGGCGCCGAGCCTGCCCGCCGCCGCGCCCGAACCGCCGCCCGAGCCGATCGCGCCGGCCGCCGCGCAACCCGAACCGGCGCCGCCGGCGGAGCTCGCGCCGCAGCCCGCCGCGGTTGCCGAACCGGGGAACGGCCCGGAGCGGCCGATCCTCGGGAGCGACAAGGGGGCGCAGGGACCGACCGAGTTCCCGCACTGGGCGCACCAGCGCGAGGGGATAAAGTGCGTTTCCTGCCACCACGCCGGCAGCGGCGGCAGATCGTGCGGCAGGGGCGCGGACTGCCACAAGGCGGCGGAGGTCAACGCGCCGTCGGCCAAGGATGCCTTCCACACGGCGTGCAGGCCGTGCCACAAGAAGAAGGGGTTCCAGGCGGGATGCGACTTCTGTCACGCGCCCAGGGCGTCGTGATCCTCACTCGGCGCCGCCCGCGACGATCCACGGCCGCAGCAGATCGACCGTCTTCGGACCGATGCCGTGGACCCGATCGAGCGACTCCGCGTCGGGGAACGGGCCGTCCCGCGCCCGAGACTCGACGATCCGCCGCGCGCGGACCTCGCCGATCCCGGGCAGGAGCGCGAGCTCGGCCTCGGTAGCGGCGTTGACGTCCAGGCGCGCGCCGCAGATCAGGGCGGTCGCCGCCGGGAGGCGTCCGACCTCGACGACGGCGCAGGCGGAGCCGCGCGCCTCGACGACGACCAGGCAGCCGGCTCCGGCCCGCGCGGGCAGGCTCGCGGACGCGCACGCTTCCGGCGCGAGCCCCGACGCGTGGGCCTCCGCGAGGAAAGACGCCCGGCTCGCCGCGCAGACGAGGCGCGGCTCGGTGGAAGGGGTCCGCACGCCCGCGCAGAAGAGCGGGGAGGCGGGATCGAACAGGGCGGCTTCGCGCTCGTCCTCCAGCGCCCCGCCGAGCCTGGCCGAGATCGTGATCGCGGCGAGGATCGCCACGACCGCCGTCGCGCCGAGGGTGATCCGCGGAAGTCCCATGCATATCTATCGGCCGTTTCTCGTCGAAGTTGCCGGAAATCTTTCGCCGCGCCCCGAATTGCCAACCGGTCCGCCGGCCGCTAGTGTTCGGGGAGCGGGAACGACGAGGGAGAACGATGCGCTGTACGAGCTGCGGTGCCGAGAACCGGGACGGGGCGACGCTCTGTGAGGCCTGCGGGGCGAGCGCCGCGGACAGGTACGCGCCGCCGCCCTCGTCCCTGGGCGCGGGACGGGAACGGGAGCTCGGAGACGAGATGAAGCCGTGGGAGCTCAAGAGGTGGCGCGTCTCGGGGCTGTCGTGGGCGTCCTTGTGGCTCGCCGTGTTCGCCCCGCCGCTGGGGTTCCTCCTGAGCTTCGCCGCGATCGGCGCGGCGAACCGCGTCCGCAGGCGGCCGGGGAACCGCGCCGTGGCGTACGCCGCGCTCGGCACCGCGCTGTACATGGGGTTCATCTGGGGCGTCATGGTGTTCACGTTCTGGTCCGAGTCGCGGCGCGTGTCGGCGTACGACGACGCGTTCCTGCCGCCCAGCGGCTACGGCGAACCGTACGCGCCGGGAGGCGGCTACGACCCGGCGGCCCCGTCGCCGGAGACCGCGCCCGCGGACATGGCGGAGCTCCAGCGCCTCCTCGATCAGCTCGCGGAGCAGCCGGCCCCGACCGAGTGACCGCCGCCCCGCCTCCCGCCTCGAATTTGCCTTTTCGCGGCGCGCCCGGGTACCCTCGGGCACAGACAGTCCAGGAGGGCGATCATGGAGTTCGACGTCACCATCCGCCGCGATCCGAACGCGCTGCTCGAGCGGGTGTGCCTGCTCGCGCAGGACAAGCTGGTCGTCAGCGGCGACGTGCGCCGCGGCTACTTCACCGGGATGTTCGACGGGACCTACCTGCTCGACGGCGACAGGCTGCGCGTGAAGATCCAGAAGAAGCCGTTCTTCGTCTCGTGGGCGCTCGTCCGGCAGGGGCTCGGCTATCTGAGCGCCTGAGAGCTCCTCACCGCTCGAACTGATCGTGCCGGCGCACCTCGTGCAGCGCCGCGCTCAGCTCCGCGCCGAACAGGAAGACCAGCCAGGCGATGTAGATCCACACCATGAACAGCGGCAGGATGACGAGCGTGCCGTACACGGGCGACAGGGCCAAGCCGGCGTGCTGGGCGTAGACGGCGAAGACGATCTTGATCGCCTCGAACATCACGCCCGCGGTCGCGGCGGCGACGAGGGAGTGGCGCATGCGCACCTTCGTCCGCGGCAGGCGCCAGTAGCACAGGAACAGGGCCGTCGTCGTGAAGGCGAGCGGGGTGAACGCGGTCGCGAAGCGCGGCAGCGAGAACAGGCGGCCGGTGTAGTAGAGCGACAGGCCGAACGCGAGCGGCGCGAGCAGGAGGATGACGAGCCCCGTGAAGATGCGCGGCAACACCCGTTTCGTCACGGGGCAGCGGAAGATCTCGTTCACGGACGTGTCCACCGTGTAGAACAGCGTCATCGCGATGAAGGCGAGCGTGGCGCCGCCCACGATGCCGAGCGTCTTCGGCCGGACCGAGGTCGCGAGGCTCCGGATCCTGTCGCCGATGTCCGCGGCGGTCTCCGGGAGGAGTTGGGCCTCCAGGAACGAGATCACGCGGTCGACGTAGGCGTCGAACCCGAGCGCCGACCCGAACGCGATCGCGAGCGCGAGCATCGGGACCAGCGACAGGAACGTCTGGTACGAGAGCGACGCGGCCTGGCGCGGGCAGCGATCGCGCCACAGGCGCCGCCCGACGAGGAACAGGAGGCGGACGGCGTAGATGAGCGCGAAGCTGCGCTTCGAGGTCGCGAGGTCGACGGGGAACACGGTGGCGCGCGCGGCGTCGCGTAGGTGGCCGAGGAGCGGCAGTCGTTCCCACCACCGCATGGCGCGCTAGAAGTAGTACAGGCCGTGGACGCCCCAGAACAGCTTCCAGGGGTAGGTGGCGACGCCCTTGTCGCCGAGGTACGACGCCGTCTGCCCGCTCGGCTGTCGGACGTCGCTGTCCACGAGATCCTCCTCCTGGGCGCCGCGGCACACCACGGACTCCGGGGACTCGAAGCAGACGTCCGTGTAGAACGTCCGCAGCAGCCGGAACTCCAGCCCCACGCCGACGCGCGGGAGCGGGAAGAAGTCGAGGCCGAGCAGGATCGAGACGAACGGGCCGTAGTGCTTGTGCTTGTAGCCGAGCTCCTCCGTGCCCGAGTCGTCCTTCCGCTCGTTCAGGAGGCCGTACACGTACCCGGCCTGGAGGCCGATGTTGGGCTCGATGTAGAGCTTCCCCCGGACCCGCCAGGGCTGATGGTACCGGATCGTCGGGCCGAGCGTGAAGTCGGTCCAGGTGTTCGCGGTGACCTGGTGGTACTTGAGCGTCATCATCCCGACGTCGAGGCCGAACGACACGCGCTTGAACGGCCGGACGATCAGCCCGCCCTGGACGCCGAAGCGCGTGTCCCACTGGTTGTCGGTCCCGAAGCAGCGCGCGTAGTCGGTGCCGCCGCCCACGCAGCTCGAGCCGCCTATCGCGATGTGCGCGCCGAGGTCGGTGCGGAACGCGGGATCGCCGGTCCGCAGGACGGGGCCGTATTCTGCCGCGCGGGCCTCGGGCGCGGCGAGCGCCGCGATCGCGATCGCGGCGGAGCACGAGAGGAGGAGGCAGGTCGTCGGTTTGGTCCTCATGGCGCGCCTCCTAGAACCTGTAATCGGCGACGGCGCCGATGGTGAGGAAGTTCATTGCACCGAGGTGCCGGACGAGCGTCTCCTCGTAGTCGTCGGTTTCGGCCGTGTATCCCAGCCAGCTTGCCGGGGTGCTCGGATCGCTTTCGACACCGTACGGAGTTTCATTCGTGACCTCTGGGCTGGTACGTCCGTGGAGCAGGACCGAGTACTCGAACATCACGCCCGCGCCGAGGTGCCCGTCGAGGAACCGATACCCGAGCGTCAGCTCGAACACCGTGTACGCGCCGTTGTCGTTCTCCTCGAACGAGTAGACGGCGAAGTCGGTCCCTTTCCAGTTCGCGTCACCGTACAGATCGTTGTCGACGGCCCTGTCGGACGCGCCGAGCTTGGCCCGCCAACGCCCCGACGCGTGCATGAAGTGCCAGCCGAACCCGAGGCCCAGCGAGGCCTGGAACGAGCGCCACTCGCCGCCCAGCCGCACGGTGGGGCGCACGCCCACGCCGTAGAAGTCGTCCAGGAGCGAACCGATGTCCCGCAGCGGGCGAGGATCACCCTCGACGCCTTCGGTTCCTGACTCGTACTGCACGTCGAGGGGCAGGTACTCCTCGCCGACCGCGCTGTCGCCGCGCAGCGCCTGGAAGTCCACGACGAGGGCGATCTGGAGGAAGCGCAGCGCCTGGTAGGCGCCCTCGATCGAGGCGTGGATGATCGGCCGGTACCCCTGCTCCAGGCCGGAGCCGCGCGCCACGAGGAACGGGTAGCCGACGCGGACGCCGACGGCGAGGAACCCCGACGGGGCCGCCTCGAGGAGGGGCCGTTCGCGGCGCGCCACGGCCCAGAGGTCCATCTCCTTCTCGGCGACCTGCTCCGCCTCCTGCTCCTCGATCGCGAGCTTCTTCTCGACGAGCTTGGAGGACTCCGCGTCGCGCTCCTGTGGGAGCGCGGCCGCCGGGGCCTGCTTGGATCCCATGCCGCCCTGAAAAACGATGTCGAGCTCGAGCGCCTTGCACTCCGGCAGGCTCTCGCCCTTCTTGATCGCCGCGTCGCACTTCTGCCGGAGCGCCGCGTGTTCGGTGTCCGCCTCGGGCTGCGCGGCCGGCGCCTCGGGCACGCCTGCGTCCGTCGCCTCGGCCTCTCCCCACGCCTTCGTGGCGTCGCTCTTGTACTCCGTCGGCGGCGGGGCGCCTTGTGGTGCGCCGTTCGCGAGCGCCGGAAGCGCGGCGCAACACAGGACCGTGAATAGCGGAATCAGTTTTCTTTTCTTCATTCGCGTGTTCGTTTCGCGCTCCGTGCTCGTCGTCTCCTGCCGAGTTGACTCTATGTACCGAAAGTCGTGAAATATGAAAAGCATAAGCGGCCCGAAGCCCGGCCGCCGGCGGAGATGCCGTGCCCCAACAGACCGTCCGCATGGGAACCGCGAAGGGATCGAGGCGCGCGTTCGTCGCCGTCGTCGTCACTCTGTCCGTCGCCACCGCAGCCGGCGCGGCGTTGTTCGCGTGGCGCGCGGACGAAGAACCTGCGAAAAACGGATCCGGCTGCTCGGGGAACGTCGACTGCGGCGCGGGCCGCGTCTGCGCGCGCGGCGGCTGCCTCCCGATCATCGGCGCCGAGGACGCCGACGACTGGGCCGCCCAGATGGGAGCGCAGCTCGCCCGAGGCGCGGCCTGGAGCCCGCGGCCGGCGTTCGGGGAGGAGTGGACCCGGGCGGGCGTCTGCCCGATCCCGCTCGGCCGCGCCGAGCCCCTCGAGGAGGACAAGGTCTCCCTCGTCCACCAGGCGCGGGTGTTCGAGATCCGCGCGGACGGGCTGCGGATACATCTCCAGAAGAGGGAGCGGGGGACGCGCTGGATCGATGCGATGCGGTTCCCGTTCCCGAGCGGGACGCGCGTCGACCCGAGGCGGGCGTGCGCGTCCGCGGAGGTGCTCGCGGCCGAGCTCGCGAAGGGCCGCGCCGACACCCTGGACGTCGCGTTGAAGCGGGCGGCGCCCGCCGGGGCGATCGCCGCGGCGACGGTGTCCGTCGAGACCGAGCTCCCGCCCGCCGACGGAGAGGGGAGGCGGACGCTGGAGATCCCGCTCGAGCCGGCGACCGACGGCGCGGTCGCGGTGTCGATCGCGGCGGTCCCGCTCGGCGCGCACGTGTCGAGCATGGGCGGCCCGGCGCCCGAGCGGCAGCGGCTGCTCTCCGGGTTCGCCGCGTACTACTGGCGCCACTCGGGGGAGCGCGGCACCGTCGTCATCGTGTTCGAGTTGCGCGCGGCCGGCGACGCGGAGCTGCCCGTCGGCGACCTCAAGCCCTAGAGAATCCCGTCCACCGGGCCCGCGCCGCGGCGGAGCACCTCCACCTCGCCGCTCTCGTGGAACGCGATCACCGTGGAGGGGACGAACCCCGCGAGGCCGGCGTCGAGGATCAGGTCGAGCTGCTTGAACTTCACGGCGAGCTCGGCCGGGTCGTTGAGCGACCACTCGTCGTCGTCGTCGCGCTTCGCCGACGTCGAGATGATGGGCCGCCCGAACACCTCGAGCAGCGCCCGCGCGACCGGGTGCTCCGGGACGCGGATGCCGACCGTCTTTCGGCGGCTCAGGCAGAGCTTCGGGACCTCCTTCGTGGCCTCGAGCACGAACGTGTACGGGCCCGGGACGAGGCGGCGCATGATCCGGTACGCCGCGTCGGGCACGCGGGCGTACCGCGCGATCTCGGAGAGATCCGCGCAGAGGAACGAGAACGGCTTGTCGGTCCTGGCGCCCTTGATCTGGTACACCCGCTCGACGGCCTTCTTGTTGAAGAGATCCGCGCCGAACCCGAACACGGTCCCCGTCGGGTAGGCGATCACGCCGCCGCGCTCGAGCACGTCGACCGCCTGCCGGATCTTGCGCGGCTCCGGGTGCGCCGGGTTGATGGGAAGCAGCATGCTCTCTCCGTCCTTCGCGGCTGCGGCAAATACCACAGAACGGCGGTTTCGCCTACCGGATACCCGCCGGATTTCGGACGAGACCCGGCAACACGGGCGGAATAGGATTGGAGAAAGCCGGCGGGCTGGGCTCGATCGTGGACGCGAGCAGGCGGGTCGTGTGCCGGCAGGCGCTGGATCCGGAAGGGTACTCGATCGACCCGCAGTGCGATCTCGACGGCGACGGCACCTACGAGGGATGGGAGGAGTGCGACGTGCGGCTGTGGGACACGCTCCCCAACGGCACCACGAAGAGCTCCTTCTTCATCAAGATGAGCATGGAGTGATCATGGGCTGGTTGTATTGCCATCGCAGAGATCGCCGGGCGCTCCTGGTCCTCGCCAGCACCGTGCTCTCATCGGTCATGTGTACCATCGATTGCGGCTCGTCGACGCCGGTGACGATCGGCGACTCCGGGCCGGACGCGGACTCCGACACGGACGGGGATTCGGACTCCGATGTCGACACGGACGGCGACTCCGACGCCGATTCCGACACCGACACCGGTCCCCACTCGGCGATCGAGATCTCGTGCGGTCACCTGCACAACTGCGCGGTGCTGGACGGCGGGCGCGTCCGCTGCTGGGGAAGCGGCGGTGTTGGCCAGCTCGGCTACGGCAACGAGGAGAACATCGGCGACGACGAGACGCCGGCGTCGGCCGGTGACGTGGACGTGGGCGGCGTGGTCGCGCACGTCGCGGCCGGCGGATACCACACCTGCGCGCTGCTGGAGAACGGCGCGGTCCGCTGCTGGGGGAGCGCCCACCATGGCCAGCTCGGCTACGGCAACACCGAAGCTATCGGCAACGACGAGACGCCGGCGTCCGCCGGCGACGTGGACGTCGGCGGAACCGTCGTGCAGATCGCCGCGGGCCTCTGGCACACCTGCGCGCTGCTTGAAGGCGGGCGCGTGCGCTGCTGGGGCGGAGGCGTGCCCAGCGAGGATCCGTTCAACTTTGGCCAGCTCGGATACGGCAACACAGTCGCCATCGGCGACAACGAAACGCCGGCATCGGCGGGCGACGTGGACGTGGGTGGGACCGCGATGCAGATCACGGCGGGCTGGTACCACACCTGCGCCCTGCTCGACACCGGTGACGTCGCCTGCTGGGGAAGGGGATGGCTCGGTCGCCTCGGGTACGGCGACAACGAGGACATCGGCGACAACGAGACGCCTGCCTCGGCAGGGACCGTAGAGGTGGGCGGCGCGGTGGCGCAGATCGCTGCTGGCGGGTATCACACTTGCGCGCTGCTCGACACCGGCGCCGTCAGGTGCTGGGGCGGGAGTAACGAGAACCCCGACGAGAACGTGGGCCAGCTCGGTTACGGGAATACCGAGAACATCGGTGACGACGAGCTCCCCAACACGGCCGGCGACGCGGACGTGGGCGCGCCGGTCACGGCCTTGGACCCCGGCAAGAACACGACCTGCGCCCTGCTCGGCTCCGGAAACGTCCGCTGCCGGGGCGCAGACGACGTGGGCCAGCTCGGCTACGGGAACACACAGGACATCGGCGACGACGAGACGCCGGCCTCGGCCGGCGACGTGGACGTCGGCGGAAACGTCGCGCAGATATCGGCCGGCGGAGCTCACACATGCGCGCTGCTCGACACGGGGCGCGTTCGGTGCTGGGGCGGCGGCGGAGACGGTAGGCTCGGTTACGGCAACGAGGAGAACGTCGGCGACGACGAGACGCCCGCCTCGGCCGGCGACGTGCCGTTGTAGGACGGCCGCCGCCCGGTACGATCCGCAAGCCATGTACACCGGATACCTGCGGTGAGCGACCGGGCTTGCGGGGTCGGGCCCGCCGCACGTAAACTGCGGCTCGATGGATCTCGAGATCGGAAACTTCGAAGGCTGGGAGCTGATCGACTCGGGCGGCGAGCGCAAGCTCGAGCGGTTCGGCGCGCACCTGCTCGACCGGCCGTGCCCCCAGGCGATCTGGCCGCAGCGGCGGCCGGAGCGCTGGCGGGACGCGGCGGCCGAGTTCCAGCGCGGCGAGGGCGGGCAGGGCGAGTGGACGCGGGTCCGCGGCGCGCCCGAGGCGTGGCCGGCCGCGTGGGGCGGGATCCGGTTCGAGGTGCGGCTGACCGGGTTCGGGAACGTCGGGGTCTTCCCCGAGCACGCCGCGCACTGGCCGTGGATGCAGGAGCTCCTGCGCGGGCGACCGGGCGCGGGCGTCCTGAACCTGTTCGCCTACACGGGCGGCGCCTCGCTGGCGTGCGCGGCCGCGGGCGCCGTGGTGACGCACGTCGACTCCGCGCGGTCGGTCAACGGCTGGGCGGCCGACAACGCGTCGCTGTCCGCGCCGATCGCCGGGGCGATCCGGTACATCGCCGAGGACGCGGCGAAGTTCGTCAAGCGCGAGGCGCGCCGGGGCCGCAGGTACGACGGCATCATCGTCGATCCGCCGACCTTCGGGCGCGGCGCGCAGGGCGAGGTGTGGAAGATCGAGCGAGATCTGTGGCCCCTCGTCGCGGCGTGCGCCGAGCTCCTCGCCGAGGCGCCGCTGTTCGCGGTGCTCACCGCGCACTCGCCGGGGGTCACCCCCCGGGTCCTCGGCGCCGCGCTCGATGCGCTCGGGAGGCGCGGCCGGATCGAGCACGGCGAGATGCTTTTGTCGGGGGAGGGCCCCGCCGTGCCCGCCGGCGCGTACGCGCGCGTCGCGTTCTGACGGCGAGCCGCGCGGTTCAGACGCCGTCCGGATCCGAGACGCGGACCGGAGCGCACGAGCTCTTGGCCGCGGCCCAGTCCGCCGCGAGCGCGCCCATGAGCCGCTCGAGGCCGGACGGATCGATCCCGGCGCGGCGCACGAGGGCGAGCCCCAGCGCGTCCGCCTCCCGCTCCTGATCGCGGCTGAACGACATCGACGCGAGGCCGGCGGCGTTCGCGGCGGCGAGCTGCTCGATCGCGGACGCGTCGCCGACCGCGGCGTACACGACGATCCGCAGGCCGATCTCCCGCGCCAGGTTCTCGATCCCGTGGCGGCGCAGCACGTGCTGCATCTCGTGCGCGAGGACGCCCGCCGCCTCGTGCCCGTCGGCCGCGCGCTGCACGAGCCCCCGGTTCACGAAGATGTAGCCGCCCGGCAGCGCGAACGCGTTCACGTCGGGCGAGTCCAGGACGCGCAGCCTCCAGGCGTAGGGCGAGGCGCCGAGGCCCGCCACCAGCCTGCGGCCGACCTCCTGCACCGCGGCGTTCATGCGCGGATCCGAGCAGACCATCTCCTGCGCGAGGACCCCCGAGGCCGTCGCGCGCCCGATCTCCTGCTCCCAGCCGGCCGGGATCGAGGCGACGGCCCGGTCGACCGCCCAAAGGAAGCCGAGCCACGCGGCGAGCACCGCGAGCCCGAGCACCGCCGCTACCACCCCGAGCGCCGCGAGCCGGCGGAGCCTGCGCCGTCCCCCCGCCGCCCGCGCGCCGCGCAAGCGCTCGAGCACGTCCCGCGTCATGCCGATCGCCTCGAGGCGCGCCAGGATCGATCTGTCGGCGACGAGGATCCGGATCTCCCTGCCGTCGGCCTCGCCCGAGAAGCCGAGGTAGCGATCGTCGGTCCCGGTGAAGGAGTTCGCCGCGTCGCGGTACGGGAGCGCGGCCGCGAGCCCTTCGTCG
>JALNZK010000038.1 GCA_023229365.1 Pseudomonadota bacterium
GGTGTCGGTATCGGTGTCCGTGTCCGTGTCCGTGTCCGTGTCCGCGTCGGTGTCGGTGTCGGTATCCGTGTCCGTGTCGGTGTCCGTGTCGGTGTCCGTGTCCGTGTCGGTGTCGGAATCGCTGTCCGTGTCCGTATCGCTGTCCGTGTCGGTGTCGGTGTCGGAATCGGAGTCGGTATCGCTGTCCGTGTCCGAATCGGTATCGCTGTCCGTGTCCGTGTCGCCGTCGGAATCGCTGTCGGAGTCGGAGTCCGAATCCCCACCCGAGCCCCCCGCGGACTCGAGCCCTGCGCACGACGCCGACACGAAAAGACAAAGAAGAAGGAGCGCGCTCGTCTTCATGACCACCTCACAGTAGGACGAACATACTACCACTTATCGCTCGGCCTCGCGACGGCCACGGATGTCGGTCGCCGGGGTCACACGTACGTCTGCGGATAGGTCGCGCGGAACGACGCGACGATCTCGTCGTACGGGAGATCCTCGAACGCGCCGCGCTGGTTCACGTACTCCATGTGCCGGTTCTCGCGCAGATCGAACTCGTGGAAGATCGCGTCCGAGCGGCCGTCGAACTCGATCGGCCGGACGCCGTGGCGCGCGCACAGCGCCCGATCGAACGCCGGCGTCGCCTTCACCCAGCGATCCTCGAGGCGCATCTCCGCCAGGCCGTGCCAGATGAACACGTCGGTTTGCATGCGCGCGGCGAGCTCGGGTGTCGTCAGGTGGTTGCGGACGTCCGCGAACCGCAGGAGCGCCGGGATCCCCGCCGTGCGGCACGCCGCGACGAGCAGCACCGCCTTCTCGATGCAGAAGCCGTTCCCGCGCGCGAGCGTGGCCGAGGCGACGAGCTCGTCGCGCCGGAGGGCGAGGCGGGTCAGGAGCTTGTACTCGATCTCGTCGCGCACCGCGTAGAACAGGGCGACCGCCCGCTCGACCGGGGTCGCGGCGCCCGCAGTCCTGTCGCGGACGAACGCCGCCACCGCCGGCGAGCCGCTGTCGATGAAGCAGGTCGGGGCGAGCGCCGCTTCGCCCGCGCCGAGCGCGGCACGCCCATCGGGAACGGCCTGACCCCGCGAGGTCATTCGATCGGGATCTCGACGTCGTTGATCTCCGCGGCGCCGCCGCCGGCCGCGTAGCCGTAGGAGGCGTCGCGATCCGTGCCCCAGACGGTCAGGCCGAACGGCAGCTCGCTCGACGCGGCGTGCTGGCTCGTGTCGCAGTCCGCCACCTCGTCCACGCCGCCCCGGTACAGGGTGACGTGAGCGATCTCGTACCGGCCGTCGTCACCGACCGGGGACCATCCCGTCACCGTGCCGAGGCACGCGATCTCGACGTCGGCGAACCCGGCATCGCCCTTGACCCGGACGAGCGACACGCCCGTGATGCCGTAGGTCGGATCGGTGAAGAACGTATAGCTCGTGAAGAACTGCGCCGGCGGCACGAGCACGATCCAGTCGGTGTCGCCCTGCCCGCCCGGCTCGCAGAACCACCCGCCGTCGAAGCAGCCGCCGATGCAAGCGCTGATGTCGCCGGACATGTACTGGGTCAGCGAGAACGGGTGGTCGGCGTCCTGCGACCGCACGGCGAACCAGTCGCGCGTCTGGAACTCGACGACCTGCCCCTCGTCGAGGGCCGCGGGCGCGCCGCTCGGCGCCGCCGGATCCCAGACGAGCGCGGTCCCGTCCGCGACGCCGGTGAGCCTATACAGCACGCTCTCCTCGAGGAGACTCGCGAGGCGCGTCGGGATCCCCGCGCCGACGTAGTCGACACCCAACGCCTTGATAGGCGGGATCTGCTGGTGCGTGGAGTCCTGCGGGCCGCCGCTCCCGTTGTCGGCCGTGGCGACGGTGAGGTACGTGTCGCCCGTGTACACGCCGATCGGCTTGTCGCTGTCGAGGATCGCGCCGCTGAAGTTGCCGCTCGTGCTCGAGAGCTGGACGTAGTCGCCGCGGTTCAGGCTGTAGACCTTGGTGACGCCCGCCGTCGGGATCTCGATGGTGGACGAGGAGGTCACTGCCGTGTTCGTCAAGATCTGCACGTTCGTGCCGTCGTCGCGCGCGACGAACAGGATCCACTCCTGCATGCTGCTCGCGTGCGCGGCGAGCGCGAGGTAGTTCACGCCCCACGACGTGCTCGGGAAGATGAGCGACGCGGAGGGCAGGTAGCTCAGGGCGCCGCCGTACGGGAGGATGTCGTAGAGGGAGATCGGGACGTCGCTCTCGAGCTCGAACGCGATCCCCGAGTCCGATGCGGTGGCCGCGGTGTCGGCGAGGATCGCCGGCTCGACCGGGCACTCGAGCGAGTCGCCGAACGAGGTGATCGTCCCCGGCTCGTGGGAGAGGTACAGGATCGCCACCTGGTGGGGCGGGATCCCGTCGACCGGGATCGGATCGTAGGCCAGCGTGGCCCCGAGCCCGGTCGGGATGCGCGCGTGGGCGTGGGCGTCGTAGCTCGTGCCGTCGCGCGAGAGGGCGAGGACGGCGGGCGAGTCGGAGTTGTTCGCCACCATCACCGCGAAGCAGGCGCCGCGGTACGTCGAGGTGGGGCTCGCGTTCTGGAAGAAGGGCGGCGTCGGCAGCACGAACTCGCAGCCGACGTTGCCCGGGGTGTCGCCCTCGGCGTAAGCCTCGCAGTCGTACGGCGAATCCGTGTCCGAGTCGGAGTCCGCGTCGGAATCCGAATCGGAGTCGGAGTCCGCGTCCGTGTCCGTGTCGGAGTCCGTGTCGGAGTCCGTGTCCGCGTCCGACTGCGACCGCGCTCCGTCCACGCCCTCGCAGCCGCCGAGCACGGGCACAACCCCGAGCCCGAACGAGAGCGCGCACAGCCACAGGAGCCCTTTCCTTCCGCTCATCTTTCCCTCCTCGTCGATTCCGAATCCTCGCCGAGTGTACCACGCAATCGGCGCGTTTCCTCGACCCGAACCCCTGCTATCATACCGGCCGCACGACGCGAGGAACGCACCTTGAGCGACGACGTCGAGACCATCATACGGCGCCTCGGCCTCCGGCCCCACCCGGAGGGCGGCTACTACCGCGAGACGTTCCGGGCGCCGCTCGTCCTCGACGGCCTGCCCCACGGCGCGCCACGGAGCGCGTCCACGGCGATCTATTTCCTCCTGCCGGCCGGGACGTTCTCCGCGTTCCACCGCGTGCGCTCGGACGAGGTGTGGCACCACTACGACGGCGGCCCGCTCGCGCTCCACATCATCCGCGACGACGGCGCGCTCTCGACGATCCGGCTCGGGTGCGATCTCGCGGCCGGCGAGACGCCGCAGGCGGTCGTGCCCGCGAACGCCTGGCAGGCCGCGGAGCCGCTGGGGCGCCGGTTCGCCCTGTGCGGCTGCACCGTCGCGCCGGGCTTCGACTTCGCGGACTTCGAACTCGCGGATCGCGGCGACCTCACGGCGCGCTTCCCGGCGCACGCGGAGCTCGTCGCCCGCCTCACCCGCGGCTGAGCCGCGGGAATTACCTTCTGGAGAATCCTCCCGGCGCGAGCTATAGTCGGCGCCGTTCGTTCACCCCACAACGAGGACGGAGGCCGCCATGATCCGAGCGACGAGGACCATCCTGATATCATCCGCCATCCTGGCCGTGGCGACCGCGTGCGGCGGCGCCAAGGCGCCCGCTCCGGCGGCCGAGGAGGCGGTGGCGGTGTCGCCCCTCGCCGGCGTGTGGAAGCTGAACCTCGGCAAGTCGTCGATCCCCGCGGAGATGGCGCCCGTGGAGATGACGATGACCGTCGAGGTGGAGGGCGATCGCATCCGTGTCAGCGAGGAGTCGATGCAGGCGAGCGGGGATATCCAGACCGTGACCGTCGACGCGGCGTTCGACGGCGCGGCGCACCCGGTGGACGGCTCGCCGACGATCGACACGGCGACCTACAAGCTCGTCGATCCGCGCACGCTGGACATCGTCGACAAGAAGGCCGGCAAGATCGTCATGAAAGAACACTTCGTCGTCGCCGAGGACGGCGCCACGATGACGAATTTGATGACGAAGAAGGACGGCACCGAGATCGGCACCGCGCTCTACGAGAAGTGATTCGCGAATAACGCTCCGCCTTTACTTGCCGCATCGCACCCGCCGCGCTAGCTTTTCTCCAACACCGAGGAGGAGCTCACGATGAGACGCGACGACGACATCCTTCTGGGGCGCAGGGACGCGCTCAAGCTCGGCCTGGGCGCGGCCGCGGCGCTCGGCGCTATCGGGCTCACCCGCGGCGCCGGGGCGGCGCCGGCGCAGGGGCTGGCGGCAGGCGCGGGCGCGGCGGCGCTCACGGGCCCCGGCCACGTGGTCGAGGTCCACAAGCCCGGCATGCGGGGGCGCCTGTTCCCGTACCCGGACGCGGCGCGCGAGGCGGTGCACAAGGCGGTGACGACCCTCGCCGGCGAGGGCGACCTGGGCCGCGCGTTCGGGAAGTTCGTCTCGCCCGAGGATCGCGTGGGGATCAAGATCAACGTGCTCGGCGGGCGCCTCGCCTCCACGACGAAGGAGATCGCCGACGCGATCGTCGAGGGCGTGCGCGCGGCGGGCGTGCCGGACGCGAACATCATGATCTTCGATCAGTTCGGCGGCAACATGCGCGGCGCGCGCTACGTCTGGCAGGAGAAGCCAGGCCAGCTCCGCGTGATCAACCACGAGGTGCTCGGCTACGAGGACGCGCTGACGACGTGCGAGGGCGGCGGCAGGGGCAGGCTCGCGAAGACGCTCACCTGGTGCACCGCGGTGATCAACGCCCCGGTGCCCAAGGATCACGACACCGCCGGCGTGACGTGCGCGATGAAGAACATGGTGTTCGGCTGCGTGGAGCGGCCCCCCATGATGCACCAGCAGATCCACACCGCGCTGCCGCACTTCTACGCGCTCGACGCGATCCGCGGGCGCGTGCGGCTCGTCGTCTGCGACGGCTCGTTCTGCCTCTACGACGGCGGGCCCAAGCACAACCCTTCCGCCAGCGTCACGCACGATCGCGTCTACGCCACCACCGATCCCGTCGCCATGGACACGATCGCGCTCGAGATCGTCGAGAAGTACCGCGCCGAGAACGGGCTGAAGACGCTCGCCCAGGTACGGCGCCCCGCGACCTACCTCGCCCTCGCCGAGGAGATCGGCCTCGGCGTCGCGGATCGCGGCCGCATCCGCCTCGAGCGGATCGAGCTCCCCCCGTACACCCCGGCCTCTTGAGCCAGAGATGTCCCGCTCGCGGCTCGTGCCGGACGAGCGGGACGTCTCATAAGTAACGTGAATCGACTAAATCGTGGGCCGAGTCGGCGACCGTTTACCTGAACAGCGGAGGCTGAACGGGCGACGGCAGCGGCAGCGGCAGCGGCTTGGCCTTCGGCTTCTCAGAGACTACTTTTTTTTTTGCCACCTTCTTGGGGGCTTTCTTGACGGCCTTCTTGGCGACCTTCTTCTTCGCCGGAGCCTTCTTGGCGACCTTCTTCTTGGCCACCTTCTTCTTGGCGACCTTCTTCTTCGCCGGGGCCTTCTTGGCGACCTTCTTCTTGGCCACCTTCTTCTTGGCGACCTTCTTCTTCGCCGGGGCCTTCTTGGCGACCTTCTTCTTCGCCACCTTCTTCACGGACTTCTTCACGGTCTTTTTGGCCGGTTTGGCCTTTTTCGCGATAGCCATTTGGAACCCTCCCTGTTGGCTGACCTTGACTCGGATTATGTTGGCTAATCTCCGAGCTGTCAACATAAAAAAACCCGAATTTAGGCATAATTTATAGCACTATTAGGCGACATTACCTCTAATTGACGCTTAATTAGTTCTCAAGATTCGAAAATCAGTAGTTATTTCAATTATATACAAGCCCACCGGAAGAGCCTCTGTTTCCTGCAACAGGTAGGGACTTTTAACCTTTTCCTCGCCCGGTCATCGGTCACGCCCTCTGGGAAAAGTAGTCGAGAAGTCGATTTCCGATGAGCGATCGCTCGGATTCGGGTCATCGTAGGTCGGAACGATGCCTGACCGGGCGTTCCGCTGAGGGATAGTCAAGGTATACGTATTGAAAAAGAGCGGTGCAAAGGTATAGTGCTGCGGAGCTGAAAGGCGCGCCGTGTGCGCCTCGGGAGAACCTCATGAGCGACGACGAAAACGACACCCCGAATCCGGGCGACGACGGGTCCGCGCACTACGGTGCCGAGCAGATTACCGTCCTCCACGGCCTCGAAGCGGTGCGCAAGCGGCCGGGCATGTACATCGGCAACGTCGAGTCGCCCGACGGGCTCCACCACATGGTGTACGAGGTCGTCGACAACGCGATCGACGAGCACCTCGCCGGCTTCTGCAACCTCATCCGCGTCGTCATCCACTTCGACGGCAGCGTCTCCATCGAGGACAACGGCCGCGGCATCCCGACCGGGATGCACGAGGAGGAGGGGCGGTCGGCGGCCGAGGTCGTGATGACCACGCTCCACGCCGGCGCGAAGTTCAACGACGAGTCGTACAAGTACTCCGGCGGCCTCCACGGCGTCGGCGTCTCGGTCGTCAACGCGCTCAGCGAGTCGCTCACCATGGAGATCTGGCGCGACGGCCTGAGCTGGTACCTGGAGTTCGAGCGCGGCGCGCCCAAGGCGCCGCTCAAGCAGGTCGGGCCGACGAAGAAGCGCGGCACGCGCGTCACGTTCAAGCCGGACGCGGAGATCTTCCCGTTCACGGAGTTCTCGTTCGAGACGCTCTCCACGCGGCTGCGCGACCTGTCGTTCCTGAACGCCGGCGTGCGCATCGTCATCGTCGACGAGCGCGTCGAGGATCAGCGCCACGACTTCCACTACGAGGGTGGCATCAAGTCGTTCGTCGAGTTCCTCGGCCGCAACAAGACGCCGGTGCACGAGGAGGTGATCGCGTTCTCCGACAGCCGCGACGAGATCGTCGTCGAGGTGGCCCTGCAGTGGAGCGACTCGTACCAGGAGCACATCATGTGCTACACGAACGCGATCTTCAATCGCGACGGGGGCACGCACCTCACCGGCCTGCGCGCGGCGCTGACGCGGACGCTCAACGCCTGGGCCGTCGAGAACAAGCTCATCAAGGCGGACAAGGAGGGCTTGAGCGGCGAGGACGTGCGCGAGGGGATCACCGCGGTCATCGCGATCAAGCACCCGGATCCGTCGTTCAACAACCAGCCCAAAGAGAAGCTCATCAACAACGAGGTCAAGGGGATCGTCGAGAACGTCGTCAACGACAAGCTCGGGCGGTTCTTCGAGGAGAACCCGCGCGTCGCGAGGCTCATCCTCGAGAAGGCGGTGCTCGCGAGCCGGGCGCGCGAGGCGGCGCGCAAGGCGCGCGAGATGGTGACGCGCAAGGGCGTCCTCGACGGCGGCTCGCTGCCGGGCAAGCTCGCGGACTGCCAGTCGAAGGATCCCGCGGACTGCGAGATCTACATCGTCGAGGGCGACTCGGCCGGCGGCTCGGCCAAGCAGGGGCGCGATCGCAAGTTCCAGGCGATCCTGCCGCTGCGCGGCAAGATCCTGAACGTCGAGAAGGCGCGCCTCGACAAGATGGTCGCGTCGGAGGCGATCGCGAACCTCATCACGGCGCTCGGCACCGGCATCGGCGACGAGACGTTCAACTTCGACAAGCTGCGGTACCACAAGATCATCATCATGACCGACGCCGACGTGGACGGCGCGCACATCCGCACGCTCCTGCTCACCTTCTTCTTCCGGCACATGCGCGGGCTCATCGAGCGCGGCCACCTGTACATCGCGCAGCCGCCCCTGTACCGGGTCCGCAAGGGCAAGCGCGACGTCTACATCAAGGACGAGAACGCGTTTCGCGAGTTCCTCGTCTCGGCGAGCGCGGACACGATCGCGCTGCTCGACGACAACGGCGAGCCGCTCGCGGCCGAGCGCACCGAGGAGGCGATCCGGCTCTCCATGGCGCGCCGGCAGGTGCTCGAACGGATCGAGCGGTTCACGGACACGCGCATCGCGTCGGCGCTGTGCGCGGCGGACCTCGGGCGCGCGGACCTCGACGACATGGCCCGGCTCGAGGCGAAGCTGCGCGAGGTGAGAAGGCTCGTCGGGGCGGACGCGAACAGCGTGGCGGCGATCCCGGACGACGCCCACGGCGGCGCCAGGATCCGCGTCGTCACCGGCAAGAACGGCAACACGCGGATGCTGGAGTTCGATTTCGACTTCTTCTCGTCGCCCGAGTACCGCGACCTCCTGCGATCGCGGGATCGCGCGGCCGGGTTCGGGGCCGGGCCGTACACGGTGCGGAGGGGAGAGGAGCGCGTCGCGATCCAGACGCTCGACGAGCTCTGGCCGCTCGTCGACCACGCGGTGCGCCAGGGGCTCGGCATCCAGCGCTACAAGGGGCTCGGCGAGATGAACCCGGAGCAGCTCTGGGACACGACCATGAACCCGGACACGCGAACGCTCCTGCGGGTCACGCTCCAGGACTTCACCGAGGCGGACCAGATCTTCTCCATCCTCATGGGCGATCAGGTCGATCCGCGCCGCGAGTTCATCGAGGCGAACGCCCTCGCGGTGAGAAACCTGGACATCTGAGGCGCGCTCTCAGTCGAGCCACTCCGGGCAGCCGTGATCCGGATCGCTCGTGAGCATCTCGCGCCACTGCTCGTCGGTGAGGCGGTCGGTCATGTCGTGCTCGAACTCGTGGTAGGTGAACGCCGGCCCCACGGCCACGCCCCACTGGCCGCCGGGGAGCCGATGCGCCACGGCCACGTAGTCCAGGTAGCCCGAGCCGACCTCGAGCACGACCGCCTTGGCGGGCCAGGTGTGCACGTCGGCGACGAGCGTCGTCTTGAGCCGGTCCGGATCCGGCTCGTGCGCGTCGTCGTAGAGGCCGAGCCCGTCGAGGAGCCCGTTCTCGAGCGCGGAGATCGTCGCGCCGCTGCCGCGGATCCACCAGACGTCGGACGACGACAGCGCCCCGCCCTCGAGCTCGACGACCGAGATCTCCTTGGCCCGGGAGAGGAAGTCCGTCATCTGCTCGAGCGCGCTCAGCACCGCGCCGGACTCGTCGCTGAGGAGCTCGTCTCCTATGGCCAGGGCTTCGAGCCTGCGGGTCGCGGCCTCGAGGCGCGCGTACACCTTGGGCTGCGGCTCGACGTACTCGAAATCGTAGTCGGTGTCGGCGTCGGTGTCGGAGTCCGTGTCGGCGTCCGTGTCGCCCGTGTAGCTCTGCTTCACGTACAGGATCGTGTCGTGCCGCAGCTCCGCCCACGACGTGAGCCCGGTCTCAAGGCTCTTCTTCTCCCACGCGCCTGTGCGCATGAACGCGGGCGCGCCGGGATCGACGTCCTCGAACAGCCCCTCGAGGGCGTACAGCCACGTCCACGCCACGGACAGCCCCCACCTCTCGAGGTCGAAGCCGGAGAACTCGGCGACGAGCTCGCCCAGCTTCTCCGGGTAGCCCGCGTACGAAGCGAACCTCTCCGCCGCCAGCTGTTGGGCGAGCGCATTCCCGAGCACGGACGCCACGTCGATGCCGGAGGGCAGCCCGCGGCAGACATCCCAGTCGCCTCCCGCCCAAGCGGACTTGCAGACGCAGCGGGTCTCGGCCGGCGTGAGCGTCTCGGGATCGGTGTTCGCCGTGATCCCGCAGTCGGCCAGCGCGAGCTCGTAGCCCTCGGCGTCGGTCGTCTGGCTGGCGCCGACGTTGCCGAAGACGAGCTGGCCCATGGCATAGCTGTCCGGCAGGTACACCTGGCCGAGCAGCCGCAGCCCCTTGGTCGCGGAGCCGACGTCCGCGAGCGCGTTCAGGAACCCGGACAGGATCTCCGGATCATGGAGCTCGTCGACCGCCGCGTGGATCGGCTCGAGCGCGCCGGCGCCGTCGAGCGCGTCCAGGGTGAACGCCCCACCCATCGCCTGCACGACCGCGGCGTCCACCTCGGCGGCGTTCAGATCGTCCATGCTGCCGACGAAGGCGCCGATCGCGCGCATCGCCTGCCGCCAGATGTCGGCCGCCGGGATCGTCTCGCTCTCGAGCTCCACCTCGGCGTCCTTCAGGCTGTCGATGAGCACCACCGCGCCGCGGGTCGACTGATCGGATCGGTTGAGGAACGTCGCCCGGCCGAGCCACATCACGGCGCGGAAGTAGCGCTCCAGCTCCTCGTTGTAGGTGTAGTGGCCGCGCGGCTTGTACTGGGAGTAGTCCTCGCAGTAGCGCTCGCCGCACGGAACGTAGACCTGATCCTCTCCGCTGCCCTCGTACCACCCGCACGCGCCGTTCTCCGGGCTCGCGGCGCACGGATCGCACTCGACGCACTCCGGATCTCCGGCCGTGGAGTACTCCGGGCGATCGAAAAGGGGAGACCTCACGGCGGGCACGAGCTCCCCGTCGATCCAGAGCCCGAGGTCGGTCACCTGCTGGATCTCCTCCTCGGCGACGCCCCAGACCTCCATGACCCGCGCCGACCCCGGCTCCATGAGCGACTCGGCGACCTGCAGGTACGCCACGACGTCGAGCGCCGCCTCCTTCGTCGGCCCGGCCGGGAGCGCGTTGTACCGCTTCGCGGCCTCGGCCTTCGCCTCCCCGAGCATGGCGAGCACGCGCGGCCGCAGCGTCTCGAGCTCCACGCCGAGCAGGACGTTGTCGTAGAAGTTGTGGAACGTGTTGAACACCGCGTCCGACGTGAGGAGCACCCCGGGCTTCTCGGCGCCGCTCGCGACCGCCGTGAGCGCCTCGGCCATGAGCTCCGCGCTCGACACCGTGAGGCGCCGTGCGACGCCGTCCGCGCGCAGCTTCTCCTCGAGCTCGCCCGCCGCGTAGCCGACGAACCAGCCGGCCTGCTCCGCCTCCAGGATCTCGACCCCCGCGTCGGGGAGCTCCTGATCGCCGAGCGCCGGAGTCACCGCCGGATCGAGATCCTCGAGCGGCGGCATGTCGGCCTTCGGATCCGGCAGCGGCGTCGGGTCGAAGTCGAGATCCGTGGTCCCGAACGAGGCGATCGGCACGAGATCCCCTTCGACATCCGTGTCGGTGTCCGAGTCCGAAGAGCCGCCGGGCTCACCGCCGCCGTCGTCGCAGGCCGTCGCCGCCGCGAGACCGAGCGCCGCGAAGGCAGCCATCCAGATTCGCATCGTTGCGGAGCTCAACATCGTTCCCTCCCCTGGCTCGTGGGCCGCCACGTCGCCGGCCCGGGTTGCCGCCTCGATTGTGCAACGCTCGTGCCAATCGCGCCAGCCGATCCCCCGACCCCGATTCCCCCGGCTTCCCTGGCGCGGAAACGCTTCGTCTTCGGAAGCAGCTGCGCCACTTTGTGCCACGTCCGACGCTCCGGGCTTGGCGTCCGTCCGTTTTGCGCTTAATTGTCACCTTGGGGGCTGGAGGGCGATTCCGGATGAAGGCGTCCGTCGGGGAGATGATACGGATGAGCGTGGCGCTCGCGCGCAGCGCCATCCTGCGGCCGCGGCCGTTCCTGCTCTACCTGAAGCCCACGGCGCGCTGCGACCTGCGCTGCGCGATCTGCAACCGCTGGCAGGAGTCGAGCTCGAGCGAGGAGGAGCTCTCCCTCGAGGAGATCAAGGGCGTGCTCGCGAAGTTCCGCGCGGCGGGCGCCCAGATCGTCACGCTCTGGGGCGGCGAGCCGACGCTGCGCCGGGATCTGCCCGAGATCCTCGCCGAGGCGAAGCGGCTCGGCATGCGCACGTCGATGTGCACGAACTGCAACTCGCTCGCGAAGAAGGCGGACGCGGTGCTGCCGAACCTCGACACGCTCCTGTGCTCGCTCGACGGCTACGGCGAGGCGCACGACGCGCAGCGGGGCGTGCCGGGGCTGTTCGATCGCGTGCTCGCGGCGCTCGCGGCGGCGCAAAGGTTCCCGCACCTGCGGCTGAAGATCTGGGCCACCGTCCACTCCCGGAACGCCGGCCAGCAGGAGCGGCTCGCCCAGCTCGCCCGGGAGCACGGCGCCTGGATCGAGTTCTTCCCCGTGTCGCCGATCCCCGGGTACAACAACGAGACGGTGCCGGACGCGGCGATGCTCGCCGAGGTGTTCGCCGAGATCGCGCGGCTGAAGCGGGCCGGCTACCCGGTCTGGAACGCGGATCGCGTGATCGACAAGATGGCGCGCGGCGCGTCTTTCAAGTGCAACTTCGGGCACGCGGCGATCCACATGGATCACAAGGGGACGGTCTACTCCTGCGAGGATCCGGCCGGCACGCCGATCCACGTCTGGGGCCCGCACGCCGGGATCGACCTCGAGGAGCTGTACGCCTCCGCCGAGTTCCAGGCCGTCGCCAGGCGGCTCGAGACGTGCGGCCGCTGCAGCCTGCCCTGCGTCGTCGAGCTCGCCGACAACCTCACCGCCGACCTCGCGAGCATGTTCGTGCAGTCGGTGACGCGCTGAGCCGGATCAGATCTCCGCGAGGACGCCTTCGCGCACCGCCGCCCGCGCGCGCTTCAGCCGCGACTTCACCGCCCCCGCGGTCATGCCGAGCTTCTCCGCGAGCTCGCCTATCGGGATCTCGTCGACGTCGTGGGCGAGGAGGAGGCTCCGGTTCGGCTCCTCGAGCGCGTCGATCCCGCGCCCGAGCCGCGCGAGCCCCTCGAGCAGCTCGAGCTTGAGCTCCTGATCCGCGGCCGACGCGGCGGCGGGCGCGTCGGCGTCGAGCGGCACGTTGAACGCCGGGCTGTTCTTGCGGCCGCGCCGGAGCCGCGAGCAGGCCGAGACGACGATCCGGCGCAGCCAAGGCTCGATCGGCGCGTCGCCGCGGTAGGTGCCGAGGTTGTCGAGCGCCGCGACCATGGCGTCCTGGAAGGCGTCGGCGCCGCGCTCGCGATCGCCGCAGGTGAAGATCGCGAAGCTCTCGAGCCGCCCGGCGAAGCAGGCGACGACCTGGGTGAACAGCGACTCGTCCGCCGTCGCCTCGCGCACCGCCTTCGCAAAGTCCGGGCAGTCCCCGCGCCTCGTCTCGTTCGTTTCCGCCGTCATGCCGCCGGCCTCGCGAGGGCGACGCTGCCGAGCAGCGCGATCTGCAGCCCGACGCCCACGACCCAAGAGAGCCCGTTGCTCGCCCAGATGAGCGCCATCGAGCCCTCTGCACCGAACCCGCCGAATCCGTCCATGTGCCCTCCTCACTCGTCCTTGTGCTTCTCGTGGTTCCCGGGATCGCCGTCGCGCTCGAGCGTACCAGAACCCGGGCGCCGCGCGAACGTGCGGACTCACTTGCCACGCCTGGAAGATCTGCGGTATTTTACATTTCCGCGTGCGGAATGACGCTGCAATGGAACAACGAGGCCCTGGCGACCGCCACCCTGCGGTTCGCGCTCAACGCGTCGCGGGACGCGGCGCTCCTCGATCTCGTCGGTTCGCCTATCGCCGTCTTCGACGCGCGGGAGATCCTCTACGTCAACGCGGCGCTGTGCGACGCCCTCGGGCGCGGGGCGAGCGAGCTGAGGGGAACGTCGTTCGCGGCGTGGCTCGCGGACGAGAGCGCGGACAAGATCGCGCCGATCCTGGACGGCGCGGCTCGGCTCCACGACTCGGGCGAGCGGTGCGATCTCCACCTGCGCGGCGACGGCGGCGCGCGGCGCTGGGTGAGCTGCAGGCTCGCGACCGCCTCCTGGGACGGCGCCCCGGCGCTCGCGGCGTTCTTCACGGATCTCGAGAGCCGGATGCGCAGCCGCGCCGTGGAGGAGCACCTGCGCCAGTCGCAGAAGATGGAGGCGGTCGGGCGGCTCGCCGGCGGGATCGCCCACGACATGAACAACCTGCTCGGCGCGATCATGGGGTTCGCGTCCGTGATCCAGGCCGAGATGTCGCCGGCCGACAGGCTCCAGAGCGACGTCCGGCAGATCCTCGAGAGCTGCAAGAAGGGACGCGACCTGACGCTCAACCTCCTCGGCTTCGCCCGGCGCGGCAAGTACCGGATGGAGCAGTTCACGCTGAACGATCGGGCCGTCGAGGTGGTGAAGCTGCTCAAGAGCTCGATCCCGAAGAAGATCCGGATCGAGACCCGGCTCACCTCAAGGCCCCTGCCCGTCTACGGCGATCCCTCGCAGATCCACCACGCGATCATGAACCTCTGCCTGAACGCGGTCGACGCCATGTACGGCTCGGGGACGCTGATCGTCTCCACGGACTCGGTGCTCGTCGAGGACGGCGCGTCCTACTCTCCCGATCTCGCGCCGGGGCGGTACGCGCGGCTCCGGATCACGGACACCGGCGCGGGCATGGAGCCCGGGGTGATGTCCATGGCGTTCGAGCCGTTCTTCACGACGAAGCCGCTCGGCCGGGGCTCGGGGCTCGGGCTGTCGATGGTGTACGGGACCGCGGTGAACCACGGCGGCGCGGTGCTCCTCGAGAGCGCGCCCGAGCAGGGCACCGTGGCGACGCTGCTCCTCCCGCCGTGCGCGTACGAGTCCGAGTCGGTGCGCGTCGCGACCGAGCGCCGCACGCCGTCCGACGCCGCGCGGGCCACGGTGCTGCTCGTCGACGACGAGGGGATGGTCCGCCGCGCCGGCCAGCGGCTTCTGGAGAAGCTCGGGTACCGGGTGCTCGTCGCAGAGGACGGGCTCGCCGCGGTCCGGACGTTCGCGGCCAAGCGGGACGAGATCTCCGCGGTGATGCTCGACCTCATCATGCCGGTCATGGACGGCGCCGAGACGCTCGCCAAGCTGAAGGAGATCGATCCGACCGTGCCGGTGCTGCTCGCGTCGGGCTACAGCCACGAGGAGCAGGCCGACGAGCTGCTGAAGAAGGGCGCGAACGGCTTCATCCAGAAGCCGTTCGACCTCGCGACGCTGCGGTCGCGGATGGCGGAGCTGCTGGCGTGATCAGATCTCGGTGATCTCCTTCTCCTTGGCGGCGACGATCCGGTCCACCTCCACCACCGCGGCGTCGGTCATCTCCTGGATCTTCTTGAGCGCGCGCGCGACGTCGTCCTTGGAGGCGTCCCCGCTGCCCTCCATCTCCTTGAGCAGCGCGTTGCAGTCGCGGCGGTGGTTGCGCATCGCGACCTTCGACTCCTCGGCCTGCTTGTGGACCACCTTGACGAGCTCCTTGCGCCGCTCTTGGGTCAGGGGCGGCACCGGGATGCGGATGATCTCCCCGTCGCTCGACGGGTTCAGGCCGAGCCCCGCGGCCTGGATCGCCTTCTCGATGCCGGAGGCCGACGATCGGTCGAACGGCTTGACCATGATCAGCCGGGGCTCGGGCGTGGAGATCGTCGCGAGCTGGTTGAGCGGGGTCATCGTCCCGTAGTAGTCGACCCGAACCGAGTCGAACAGGCCGGCGTTGGCCCGGCCGGTGCGGACCCGGCTCAAGGCGTGCCGCAGCGACTCGTACGACTTCTCGGTCTCTTCCTTCATCGTCTTGTAGACCTCATCGATCATGGCTCATCCTCCTCGTGCGCGAAGACGGCATTCTACTTTGGGCCCGCCGGGTTGTCGATGGGTGTAGGATCCCGCCATGAAGACGAACACGTTCCCGTTGGAGCCGTCCGTCGAGGAGATCGACCGGATGCTCGACGAGACCCGGCGGCGGATCCTGACGTACTTCACCGAGCTCCCCTCCATGCCGGCGGATCGATCGCGCCTCGGCCTTGCGAAGGCGCTGGCGTCGTCGAGGGATCCGGCGTCCGCGCCCGACGCGCCGCGCGCCCTCGGGGAGCTCCTGGACGAGCTGTTCGCCGAGGTGTTTCCCCTGTCGCTGAACGCGCCCGGGGCCGGGTACATGGCCTACGTCCCCGGCGGCGGGCTCTTCGCCTCGGCGCTCGCCGACCTGCTCGCCAAGACGGTCAACAGGTACGTCGGCGTCAACTTCGCGGCGCCGCTCCTGTCGAAGCTGGAGGCGGACGTCGTCAAGTGGTTCTGCGGGATAGTCGGCTTCCCGGACTCGGCCAAGGGGATCCTGACGACCGGCGGATCGATCGCCAACCTCACGGCCGTGGTCGCGGCCCGCGCGAAGATCCTCGGGGAGGACGTCGCCCGGGGCGTCCTGTACGCGAGCGAGGAGACCCACCACTCGGTCTGGAAGGCGGCGCAGATCGCCGGGATCTTCCCGGGCCGGCAGCGCCGGATCCCGATCACGGACGGGCACGCCGTCGACCTCGAGCGGCTGCGCCGGGCGATCGCCGCGGATCGCGACCGCGGGCTGGCACCGTTCCTCGTGATCGGCAACGCCGGCACCACGGACACGGGGAGCGTCGATCCGCTGCCGGAGCTGCGGGAGATCGCCGACGACGCCGGGCTCTGGCTCCACGTGGACGGCGCGTACGGCGCGTTCTTCGCCATGACCGAGCGGGGCCGGGCGCGGCTGCGCGGGATGGCGGCGGCCGACTCCGTCACCCTGGATCCGCACAAGGGGCTGTTCCTCCCGTACGGCACCGGGGCGCTGCTCGTCCGCGACGGGCGCGATCTCGAGCGGCCGTTCCGCCACAAGGCCGCCTACCTGACCGAGGTGCTCGACGACGGCGCGCTGTGGGACTTCGGCGAGCTCTCGATCGAGCTGTCGCGGGAGGCGCGTGGCGTGCGGGTCTGGCTGCCGTTCCAGCTCTACGGCGCGGGCGCCTTCGCCGACGCCCTGGACGAGAAGCTCGACCTGGCGCTCCACCTCCGCGATCGCCTCGCGGGCGATCCGGACTGCCGGATCCCGCTCGAGCCCGGGCTGTCGCTGGTCGTCTTCCGCTACGAGCCCGCGTCCGTGCCGAAGGAGCGGTGGGACGATCTAAACGAGCGGATCCTCAAGCAGGTGAACGCCCTGAACCGCGTCCACCTCTCGGGGACGACGACCCGCGGCGAGTACGTGCTGCGTGCCTGCATCCTCTCGTTCCGCACGCACCGCGAGCAGATCGACATGCTCGTGGAGGATCTCGAGACCGCGAAGAGGGGATCGGTCTGCGATCTTTCTTCGGATCTCCTATCGGGGTAGGATTCCCCGTCCCGGGCGCCGGGGGGCGCACGACCACGGAGGAAGCCTTGACCGAAGAGACCGAGGACGTTTCCCGCCTGAGCATCTACGGCGACCTCGCCGACATCGAGTACCGCGGCAAGCGGCTCGAGGTGCCGCGCGGCACGACCGTCGCGCAGCTCATGGCGATGCACCCGTCCGAGCAGGATCACGAGATCGTGGGCGCGGTGGTCAACAACCGCGTCGTGTCGCTCGCGGCCGAGATCCTGCGCTCGGGCAGGGTCGAGCCGGTGCCGGTCTGGTCGCACCACGGCATGCGCATCTACCGCCGCCACCTCACGATGATGCTGTACGCCGCGTTCTACGAGCTCCACCCCGGGGCGACCATCCACGTGGGCCAGTCGATTTCCGAGGGGTACTACTTCGACGTGACGGGCGCGAAGGTCGACGCCGGTTTCCTCGCGACCCTCGCCGCCGCGATCCACGACACGGCGGCGAAGCGCCTGCCGTTCCGCTACCTGCGCGTGCCGGTCGAGGAGGCGCGGCGCCTGTTCGCCCGAAAGGGCGCGAACGTGAAGCGCAAGGTGCTCGACCTGTGGCCAACGTCCCACGTCGGGATCATGGGGCTCGGCGACTTCCTCGACTTCTGCCTCGGCCCGGTCGCGCCGCACACCGGCTTCTTCGACCAGTTCAAGCTCGTGCCGCTCGACGGCGACACGGGGTTCGTGCTCCAGTTCCCGGACCCGGGCGGCACGGAGGTGGTGCGCAACGAGGGGCCCCAGCCGAAGCTGTACGCCATGCACAAGATGGCGCGCGAGTGGAGCGAGCTGCTCGGCATCGCCCACGTCGGCGATCTGAACGAGGCGTGCATCGACGGCGGGATCCGCGAGGTGATCAAGGTCGCGGAGGGGCTGCACGAGAAGCGGATCTCCGACATCGCGGACGACATCCAGCTCAGCGGACGGCACCTGATCTTCGTGGCCGGGCCGTCGTCGGCCGGCAAGACGACGTTCGCGAAGCGCCTCTCGATCCAGCTCCGCGTGGCCGGGCTGCGCCCCGTGGCGTTGTCGCTCGACAACTATTACGTCGACCGCGAGAAGACCCCGCGCGACGAGAACGGCGAGTACGACTTCGAGGCGCTCCAGGCGATCGACCTCCCGCTCTTCAACGATCAGCTGCGCCGCCTCCTAAGGGGCGAGCGCGTGCCGACGCCCGAGTACAACTTCCAGACCGGCAAGCGCGAGTCCGAGAAGAGCTGGACGCCGATCCAGCTCCAGGACGATCAGGTGATCGTCTTCGAGGGGATCCACGGGCTCAACGACGCGCTCACGCCCGCGATACCGGCCGAGGAGAAGTTCCGCATCTACATCAACGCCCTGAACCCGCTCGGGATCGACGAGCACAACCGGCTGCACACCTCGGACACGCGGCTCATCCGGCGGATCGTCCGCGACCGCCACTACCGGGGCTACTCCGCCGCCCAGACGATCGCGTCGTGGCAGTCGGTGCGGCGCGGCGAGCGCCGGCACATCTTCCCGTTTCAGGAGTCGGCGGACGTGATCTTCGACACCTCGCTCATCTACGAGTTCTCCGTGCTCAAGGTGTTCGCGGACCGGTACCTCCTCGAGGTGCCGCGCGCCCACCCGTCGTTCGCGGACGCGTACCGGCTGCGCATGTTCCTCGCCTTGTTCGTGCCCGTGCTGCCCGGCGACGTGCCGAACACGTCGCTCATGCGCGAGTTCATCGGCGGGTCGTCCTTCTCTTACTGACAGGGAGGAGCGTTCGATGCGGGGGGAAAACGAGACGACGGGCCGGCCGGGCCCGATCAAGCTGTGGTGGATCGCAGCGCGGCCGTACTCGCTGTCCGCGTCCACGATGCCGGTGGTCTTCGGCACCGCCCTGGCGGTGACGATCGGCGGCGCGGAGATCCAGTGGCTGCGGTTCGCCGCGGCGTTCGTCGGCATGCTCCTGCTCCACCTCGGCGCGAACCTGATGAACGACGCGGTCGACTTCCGGCGCGGGGTCGACACGCGCGTGAACCCGGTGAGCGGCGCCGTGGTGCGCGGCTGGATCACCCCCTCCCAGGCCGGGCTCGCGGCGGCGCTGCTTTTCCTCCTCGGCGGGGCGATCGGCGCGTGGCTCGTGGCGGACGTCGGCAGGCCCGTCCTGTGGATAGGCCTCGTCGGCGTCGCAATCGGCCTCCTGTACTCGGCCGGGCGGTTCGGCCTGAAGTACCACGCCCTCGGCGATCTCGCGGTCTTCCTCGACTTCGGGATCCTCGGCGCCGCGGGCGCGTGGGCGGTCCAGACGGGCGAGCTGTCGTGGGTGCCTGCCGTGTGGGCGATCCCGATGTCGCTCCTCGTGATCGGCATCCTGCACGCGAACAACTGGCGCGACGTCGCGAGCGACGCGGCGGGCGGCGTGAAGACGATCGCGTCGCTGCTCGGCGACAGGCGCTCGGTGCACTACTACGCCTTCCTCCTGTTCGCGCCGTTCGCGATCGTGCTCGCCCTGATCGCCGGGAGCTGGCTCGGCGGCGTGGGCCCGCGGATGCCGCTCACGTTCCTCGTCACCTTCCTCGCGCTGCCGCTCGCGGTGCGGCTCATGCGGCGCAGCCTCGCCCGCAAGACGAGCCCGAACCCGCTCGAGTTCCTCGCCCTCGACGGCGCGACCGGGCAGCTCAACCTCGTGTTCGGGCTGCTCTCCACCGCCGCGCTCGGGCTTTCCGCCCTGTGCGGCTGAGCCGCGGGATCAGACCTCTGTTCCACCTGGGTTCCCTTCGGCGCTGAACCCTATCCTCCGGGCTGGGCGCGGCGAGGCGATTGCGAGCCCGCGAATGGCGGCGATGATCTCCTTGATAGAATCGTCGTGACCGTCGAGCCGTCGCTCGAGCTCGGAGAGTTTCCTCCCTATTTCGACGCCGGCGGACAACACCTCGCGCATCTTGACGAAGGCGCGCACGACGAAAATGCTCGTGCGGACGGCCTCCTCGCTGTTGAGGACATTGGCGGCCATGACCGCCCCGAGCTCGGTGAATGCCGTGGGCAGCACCGCGGAGTGCTTCAACATCCTGAACCGGTCGCATTTTGCGACCAGTTCGTCCCTCTCGGCCCGCGAGACAGCAAAGGCGAAATCGTCGGGGAAACGATGCCGGTTACGCTTGACCTGCTCGTTCAGTCGTTTAGTGGAGACACCGTAGAGCCGCGCGAGATCGGCATCCAATATCGCCCGTTTCTTCTGCAGCACTAAAATCAGATTCTCGACAAAATCATGGTCGGTACCGTCGTTTCTCTTTCGCATCGAATCCCTCCTCCTGGATCACCCACAGAACTGAATCGGCCGTTTCCGAGGAAGGTTGCGAAAAATCCGCGGTCGTGTCCGGCAAGTCGCGGAAGGGACGGGCGGCGGCGCCTCACTTCGGCGCGGGGATCAGGCTCGGCCTGCTGATCAGGTGCTCGACGTCGCCCACCTTCACGACCCTCGTTCGCGAGAACTGCTCCGCGAAGTCGTTCAGGAACAGCGACTTGCAGCAGTGGTTCCCCCACTGCTTCAGGACGTGGAAGAGCGTCATGCCGGTGGCGGCGAAGCCGGCCCGCGCATCCGCGCCGTCGTCCACGAGGCTATGGTAGCCGAGCTCGTCGAGCACCCGCCCGGCGATGCTCATCGTCTTCGCGGCGTGATCCTCGAGCAGCTCGCGCGCCGGCGTCGGGAACCTCCGCGAAAGGAGGTGCGCCCCGAGGATCGCGGGTCGATCCTCGACGGCGAACGCCACGAACTCCGTGTACAGCGCGAGGAACGACGGCAGGAGATCCCCGAGCCCCGCCTTGTCCTCGAACAGGGCGGAGTTGAGCCTCCGCATCTCCCGGATCCTCCGCGGCGGCAGGTGGATGAACGGCCTCGCGTGGATAACCGTGCGCTCGACGCCCGCGATCCTGCCCGTGTCGTCGACCTCGAAGGACAGGTACTCCTCGAGCGGCACGGAGATCACGAAGCAGGCGTCCTCCTCCCTCTCCCGGGAGAAGAGGTACTTCAACCCGCCCGCCTCGTACGACGGAAGCGCCGCGGTCCCGAGCCCGGGGAGCCTGTTGCCGAAGTTGGGGAGCCTGTTCAGGACGAACGTCCGCGTGGACCGCATCTTCCGCTCCAGCGAATCCACAAGAGCGATGGTCTCTTGGACGTCGGGGGGAAGAGGCACGGAATCGTCGTGCAACGTCCGCATCTTTCCGAGCATCACGCGGACGTAGGCGCCCCGGATCGCGTCGCGGCAGCACTCGACCTCGTGCAGCGCGAGCTGGAGCTGCGCGGTGTCGCTCTCCCCGGGGCGGGCGGATCTCGCGATCAACGCCTTGAAACCGGTGCCGTCCATGGTGGAAAATTACACCGGAGAATGGGATGCATCAACAACTCGGCGACGATTTCCCGACACCGGCAACTTGCACAGGCGGCGCGAATTTGGCTCTTCCCAATTCCGGGCCGGGCTCGTACCATCCCAACCCATGCTGCGCGTACGGTTTTGGGGGGTCCGAGGTTCCATCCCGACCCCCGGAAAAGACACGGTCGAAACGGGCGGCAACACGAGCTGCCTCGAGGTGCGGTGCGGCTCGCGCCTCGTCATCTTCGACGGCGGCACCGGGCTGCGCCTGCTCGGCAACGCGCTCATGAAGGAGCTCCCGGTGCACGCGGCGATGTTCTTCAGCCACGTCCACTGGGATCACATCCAGGGTTTCCCGTTCTTCACCCCGGCGTTCGTCCGAGGCTGCCGGTTCGACATCTACGGCGGCAAGAACCTCTCGTCGACCCTGTCCGAGACGCTCACCGGGCAGATGAACTTCCCGAACTTCCCGGTCACGCTCGACCAGATGGCCGCGACGATGGTGTTTCACGTGTTCGACGACGGGCAGATCGTGGATCTCGGCGACGGCGTCACCGTGCGCGGTCTCCTGCAGAACCACCCGGACGGCTCCTACGGCTACCGGCTCGAGTACGAGGGGAAGGCGATCGCGTACTGCACCGACACCGAGCACCGCGCCGAGCCGGACGCCCACGTGCTCGAGCTCGCGAAGGGGGCGGACGTCTTCATCTACGACGCGCAGTACACGCCGGACGAGTACGCGGGCGCCGTGGACAGGATCTCGAAGGTCGGCTGGGGCCACTCCACGTACGTGCAGGCGGCACAGCTCGCCCGGCTCTCGGGTGCGGCCCGCGTCGTGCTCTTCCACCACGATCCGTCCCAGAGCGACGCGGCCGTGGCCGAGAAGGAGCGCCTGTGCCGCGAGCTCTTCCCCCGTGCGGACGCGGCCCGCGAGGGGATGACGATCGAGCTGTAGCGCGATGGCCTACCTCGTACTGGCGCGCAAGTACCGGCCGCAGCGGCTCGACGAGGTCGTCGGCCAGGCCCACGTGACGCGGACGCTCGCGAACGCGATCCGCACCGATCGGGTGGCGCACGCGTTCGTCTTCTCCGGGGTGCGCGGCGTCGGCAAGACGTCGCTCGCGCGCATCCTCGCCAAGTCGCTCAACTGCGCGGCCGGCCCGACGATCGAGCCGTGCGGCACCTGCGACTCGTGCCGCTCGATCACGGCGGGCACGGCCGTGGACGTCATCGAGATCGACGGCGCCTCGAACAACTCGGTCGACGACATCCGCGAGCTGCGCGAGACCGTGCCGTATAGGCCGGCGATCGGCCGCTTCAAGATCTACGTCATCGACGAGGTCCACATGCTGTCGGTGAGCGCGTTCAACGCGCTGCTCAAGACGCTCGAGGAGCCGCCGCCGCACGTGAAGTTCATCTTCGCGACGACCGAGCCGCACAAGATCCCGGCGACTATCCTGTCGCGCTGCCAGCGGTACGACTTCCGGCGCATCCCGACCTCGGCGATCGTCGAGCGCGTCCGCTTCATCCTCGCCGCCGAGGGGATCCCGGCCGACGAGGGGGCGCTCGCGATCATCGGGCGCGAGGCAGAGGGGTCGATGCGCGACGCGCTGTCGGTGCTCGATCAGGTGCTCGCGGCCGGGAGCGACGGCGTGACCCAGGACGCGGTCGCGGAGCTGCTCGGCGTCGTGTCGCGGCAGGTGTACTACGACCTCACCGCCGCGGTGCTCGCCGAGGATCCGCGGCGCGCCCTCGAAATCGTGCGCGACGTGGACCTTCAGGGGTACGACACGACGACGTTCGCACGCGGCCTGCTCGAGCACCTGCGCAACCTGCTTGTGGCCGGCATCTGCGGCGGCGATCGGGAGCTGCTCGATCTGCCGGAGGACGAGATCGCGGAGCTCGCGGCCCAGGCGAGGTTGACCTCGGGCGACGCGCTGCACAGGCTGTTCAAGCACTTCGGCGAGGCGTACGAGGAGATCGCCCGCTCGTCGCAACCGCGCATCCTGCTCGAGGCGACGGTCGCGCGGCTCGCCCAGCTCGGGCGGCTCGTGCCCGCAGCCGAGCTCGTGGAGCGGCTCGAGGCGCTCGCGGCCGGCAGGCCCGGGCCCAAGGCCCCGGGCGGCGGCGGGCAGAGGCCCAAGACCCAGGCCAGGCCCTCCCCCGCGCCGTCCACTCGGTCCACCGCGTCCACTCCGTCCACTGCGTCCACTCCGTCCACTCCGCCCTCCGCTCCGCCCTCCAAGGCGTCGGGAACCGACGCCCTGCACGACGACGTCGCGTGGGCGAAGCTGCTCGAGGAGTTCGGGGCGGCGAGCCCGGCCAAGTCGTCGATCCTCGAGCGCTCCGAGCCGGGGCCCGAGAGCCGCGGCGATCTGCTCGTGCTCCTGTTCGACGAGCGCGACGGGTTCACGGCCGAGCGGGCCAAGGAGCAGGCGTTCTCGGGCGAGCTCAGGCGGTTCCTCCGCGAGCGGCTCGGGCGCGACGTGCGCCTCGACGTCCGGCTCTCGGATCTCGGCGGCCGCACGACCGTGGCGCGGGAGCGGCTCGCGCGGGAGGAGATGCTGCGCAACCGCGAGGACGAGGCGCGGGAGCACCCGGTGGTGCGCGGGGCGCTCTCGGCGTTCGGCGGTAGGATCGCGAAGATCGCGGTCGCGGGCGCCGCGCCCAAGCCGCCACGGGATTGAGCCGCCCGCGCGGGGCGTGTTAGGTTGGCCGGAAGAGGAGGATCACGAGCATGGCGAAGTCCAAGGGTGTCGCGTTTCGCGGCGGGTTGTCCGACCTGATGAAGCAGGCCCACAGGATCCAGGAGAAGCTCGAGAAGGTCAAAGAGGAGCTCAAGACCCAGACGTGGACCGCCGAGGCCGCGGGCGGCAAGATCAAGGTGACGATCAACGGCGCCAAGGAGATCACCGCGGTCGTCGTCGACAAGGATATCGTCAACCCCGAGGATCTCGAGACGCTGCAGGACGTCCTCGTCTCGGCCGTGAACGCCGCGATCAAGCTCGCCGACGATCAGATCAACGCGGCGACCGAGGCGATCACCGGGAACATCCGCATCCCCGGGATGCTGTAGCGCCCATGTCGGGCGCCATCGCCGAGCTCGCCGATCTGCTCGCCAGGCTGCCGGGCATCGGACGCAGGTCCGCGACCAGGCTCGCGTTCCACCTGCTCAAGGCGAACCCGGACTACGTGCGCCGGCTCGGCGAGAGCGTCGGCGCCCTGCACGATCGCGTCAAGCGGTGCGCGATCTGCGCGAACGTCGGCGACGACGATCCGTGCGCGATCTGCGCCGACGGGGGCCGCGCGGGCCGCGCGATCTGCGTGGTCGAGGGCGTGCCGGATCTCTGGGCGATCGAGGAGGCGGGCACGTTCCGCGGGCGGTACCACGTGCTCCACGGCCTGCTCAAGCCGATCGACGGGATCGGGCCGGCGGAGCTGAACCTCGCGACGCTCGCGGATCGCGTGGCGCGCGAGGGCGTCGACGAGGTGATCGTCGCGACGCGTCCGTCGGTCGAGGGCGAGGCGACGGCGCTGCTCGTCAAGCAGACGCTCGCCGGGCTCCGCGTGCGCGTCACGCGGATCGCCTCGGGCGTCCCGCACGGGAGCGAGCTCGAGTACGCGGACGGGCGCACGCTCATCCGCGCCCTCGACGACCGGAGGGAGCTGTGAGTATCCGCGCAGGGACGCGGATCGCCGCAATCGCCCTCCTCGCGCTCCTCGCCGCCGCGTGCGGGCCGGTGCCGCGGCCGGCCGACGCCTACGCGACCGCGCCGGATCTGCTCGCCGACATGCTCGCTTTGCGCGGCCGCGTGAAGTCGCTGCGCGCGTCGGGCCGCATCGATCACTTCGGCGAGCAAAGGGTGCAGGGCAAGATGCTCGCGTTCGCCGAGCCGCCGGACCGGCTGCGCGTGGATCTCGTCTCCCCCCTCGGATCCACGCTCGCGGTGCTCACGGTCGCGGCGGGCGCGTTCTCCATGTCCGACGAGCGCGAGGGCAGGTACTGGAACGGTCCCGCCGAGCCGTGCAACATCGCGCGCCTCATCCGGATCCCGCTCCCGGCCGAGGACGTCATCCGCGTGCTCGCGGGCTCGACCCCGCTCATCGAGGGGCCGAGCTCGGTGACGTGGGACGAGGCGGGCCACTACGACGTGCGGATAACGGGCGAGGGCGGCGCCTCGCAGCTCGTCGAGATCGGCCCGGATCGGGACGTGCTGCCGCTCATCCGCTCGCGCATCGTGCGGGACGGAGAGACCGTGCTCGACATCCGCGCCGATCGCTGGGGGAAGGCCGGCGACGCGCACGTGCCGTTCGAGATCCGCGCGGCGATGCCCCTCGAGAAGGAGGAGCTGCTCGTGCGCTACGACGAGGGCGGGGTCGAGACGAACGCCGAGATCCCGGCCGAGGCGTGGATCCACGTCTTCCCGGACGGCGCGGCGATCGAGCGGGTCGACTGCGAGTGACGATCAAAGGTGCCCGTCGACGGCGAGGATCGTGAAGATGATCATGTAGATGATCGTGCCGATCCCGCCGATGATCATCCCGAGGATCGCGAACACCTTGCCGGACTGGGTCCCCTTCGACTTGGCGATCTGGACCAGCCCCACGATCGACAGGATCATCCCCACGAGGGTGACGAAGAAGCTCAGGATGAAGCCGATGAGCGCGAGCTTGTTGAGTTTCATTTCGCGTCCTTTCGCTGGCCCCGCGCGGGGGCGCCGTGTTCCGATTGCTTGCCGAGAAGGCTACACCCAAACGCAAGGGAAAGGCAGCGGCTACTCCGTCGGCGGGCCGATCGTATCGAAGCGCATGAGGAAGATGTCGGTGTAACCGTCAAGCGGGAGCTCGACGTCGTCGTCGTGGCCGGAGGTGGCGACGAACGGGTCCCACTCGTAGGTCCCTGTAAACCACAGCGACTCGCCGCCGAGCTGCGCGCCGCCGAGGACGTAGTCGGTCCCTTCGCTGCCCATTCGGTGCATCCACTGGATCTCGCCTTCAGGGGAGAAGCTGACCAGCGCGACGTCCGCTGCGGCGAAGAAGCTGTCATCTGCGCCAGCAGAGGAGGTCATCGAGATCAGATCTCCGTCTGTCCCCTCGAACTCGAGGGTCCCCGCGAAGGGGAACGCGGCGATCATCCCCCCGTCCGGCATCGCGACGATCTTGAAGTTCGGTCCGCCATACTGCCCCACCGTCGCGATCTCGTACCACTCCAGCGCGCCGTCGTCGGCGCGGTACTCGGCCACGGCGATCCCCCAGCTGTCGGACCACACGCCATCGCCGTCGAGATCCGAGGGCAGGCCGAGATTCGCGTACAGGCCGATGTGACCGTCTTCCAGCAGCTCGATCCCAACGCCTCCAACGCCTTTGGCACCCAGGTCGTGCGCCCACTCAAGCGATCCGCTCGCGTCGTACCGAGCGAACGAGATGCAGAATGACGTGCCCGGATCGCCCGGCGGACAGTCCATCGCCGTCTCGTTCGGCTCGCCGATGCCGAACCGTTCGCCCAACTCGTACATGGTCGCAGCGATCACCGCTCCATCGGGGAGTGGAACGACGTTGTTTGCGCCGTACATCTGCATGTCGGCGCCGCCGATGCGCACCGCGCGCTCCGCGGTTCCGTCCTCGCCGAACCAGGCGAGGAACCCGTCCCAGTCGTCATCCGGATCCGAGGAGATCTCGGTCGCCTCGCCGGGCCAAGCCGTTCCCTTGAACAGGCCGCTCGCCAGAAGCCGGCCGTCCGCCAGAGCGTGAACGGTCCAACCCTCCATGGAGGCGGACCAGACCTCGCCCGACATCGGGATCCCGGTCGCCCACGACAGGTCGCCGTCCTCCTCGTACCGGGCGATGTAGGCGTTCCGGCGGTAGCCTTCCAACACCAACGTCGTTTCATTGGGCTCGCCCTCTCCGAGCACCAGTTCCTCCCAGTCGTGAAAACCGATAACGACTGCTGTCCCGTCGGCCAGCGCGACGACGTCCGTTGCGTGGGCGCTGGCGACGTTGACGCCGTACCCTCCGATCCGGCGCGCCCACTCGAGCGCGCCATCGGGTCCGTACCTCGCGATGAAGCCGTTCGACCAGTCGACCATCTGATCCGAGAAGACGGTCTCGTTCAATTCGTCTTCGCCGAAGACCGCCGATCGGAATACCTGCCCGACGACGAAGACCGAGCCGTCGGGGAGCGGCGCGATTGAGCTGCCCAGCTCCAGCAGTGTCCACCCGGGGTTTTCCTCGATGCCGCTGCCAGCGCGTGTGGCCCAGGCGAGCTTCCACCCGGGCATCTCGGTCGCGGTGGAATGAGATTCGGTGTCGGCGCCGCCGTCCGGAGAGCCCGCGTCGTCGAAGACCCGCGGAGCGCTCGTGCATCCGGCGAGCCAGAGACCGGCCAGCGACACCGCCATGACCTCGACAACCCGCATGAATCCACTCGCTTCCATCGTAACGCCCCATCGGGCCGCCCGCCACCGACGAGAAGCACGCGGACGGCCCGATTCGAGCCGATCGATCTCAGGCCGGCGGGCAACCGCCGTAATGGACCTCCACGTAGTAGTAGTAGCCACCGGTCCTGTAGCGCCACCGCACCATGTGATCGTCGTCTTCATCATCCCAGTCGTAGGTGAAGTTGCCGCCTGACATCACGAAACCCGAGTCCCCGAAAATGTAGTACTCGTACCCGCCGGATATCGCGCCGCAGTCCTCTTCATCCTCAATCCATCCAGAGGTTCCTGGCGGATGATACCGACCATCGTAGTAGGCGTCGCAGAAGTTGAAGCTGGCCGTGGACCGCGCGTACGCTTCGATCTGGTACGCGTTGTCCGGCTCGTCGCACCCCGGATCGTGATCGGCCGCGAAGAGGTTCCACCGAGAACACCGAGCCAAGCCGCCGTAGCAGTCCGTTCCGCCGTACTCGATCCAGCCGTAGTAGCTTCCGGCGATCGTGTAGGTCACCTGCGTCGGGGAGAGGTCGTCCCGCCACACCGTCACCGAATACGGAAACATGAGGTGGATGACGAGCCCCAGCGTACCCTCGCCGCCGACCGACTCGGCCCACATCTGCCCGCCGTACTCGTCGAGCCACACGTCCCACTCGGTCCCGAACTCGTCGACGTAGTTGTCGACCCTCTCCGCATACTCCTTGGCCAGCTCGGTGTCGACATTCCCCTCCGCGTCGACGTACGGCGTCTCGTCACCGGACACGACAGCGTCGTCGAGCTCCGTCCCGACCGCGAGCGCGCTCCACGTCGCGCAAGCGAGCGCGATGAGCACCTGAACCTTCACCCTGTGCTTCTGCATCTCACTCCTCCTTCAATCGGGCCCGTTCCTTCGGCCCTTTCACAGACGCGGCCCCCTGCCGCGCCGTGATCTCTCGCACCGGTTCGGACTGCGCTTTTTTCGTGAATATGAAGAGATCGGGCGGGATCGGGAGGCTACGAGATCGTCGGCCCCCCCCTCGGATCGCGAGGAGATCGACGCTCGGGCGCGCCGTCCCTGCTCGTGACGGCTGCCGCTCCCGGACGGATGATCGCGAAAATTCTCACGTGGCCCCCCAGAGATCCGATGTGTAGACTATCGATCTTGCCAGAATATGTGTCAAGCGTTACGTGCGTACGGGATCGAACGGCGGCGGCATTCGGGGTAAAACCCGCGGCGGCGGCTCTATCTTTCGATCTGCGACGCGGTGATCACGTTGCCGTCCGGGTCGAGGAACTTGAACATGCGCATCCCCTGCCCCTCGTCGCGGAAGTCGACGACGTCGCCCTTGAGGAAGACGCCGCTGCCCGCGAGGTACGCGCGGAACGCGTCCAGATCCGGCACGCGCAGGGTGACGAACTCGTTGCGGGGGAGCTCGCTTCCTGCGGCGATCCGGTTCAGCGCCACGAAGGAGTCCTTGACCCCGGGCACCGCGAGCTCGGCCCAGCCCTCGGACTCGTAGTCCTTGCGGAAGCCGAGCACCTCCGTGTAGAAGCGCAGCGCGCGATCCCAGTCCGTGACCCACAGGAACGTCAGCGCGTGATCGTACGTCGGTTTCATCTCCTCACCTCTCCTCGCTCTTCGGGCTCCCCTGTCCCCGTTATCTAGCACGGCGCGCGCCCTTGAACAGCCCGCAAGGTGCTGTTTTCCGCACGGTACGGATCAACGGGCGAGCTTCTCGCTCGCGATCCGGTTCAAGGAAACGTTGGCCTCGGCCGCCTCGATGGCGAGGCGCCGGTGTGTCTCCGGAGGGACGCGGACCTTGAACACTCCGCTGAATGCCCGCATGGCGAGCGGTTCGGGGGCGGGCGCTCCCTCCTCTTCGAGAACGGCGATCGCCTCCTCGGCCAAGCGCCGGATCCCCTGGAACGCCTCGTCCGGATCCTCGTCGAGCCAGCTCAGGCCCGGCATCTCCGCGCACGTGCCGACGTACTCCGCGTCCTCCTCGGACCACCGGACCCGGTAGGTGTACTTGTCGACGCACGCGTTTCGCTTCTTCTTCGATGCCATGATCAACCTTCCTTCTCCGCGATCGCCTTGAGCACCTGGCGCACCTGATACGGCTTCGCCATGCCGGCCGCGCCGCGCTGGATGTTGACGAGCGGTGCGCTGGCCACGCCGGTTCTGTAGATGCGATGGCTTGAGCCCCGCTGCCGGGCTTCGCCGAAGTGGAAGGCGCAGACCTTGCAGAGATCCTCGTACCGCACTCCTTGCGGATTGCCCGCCATCGCCGCGATCAGCTTTTCGACCCTGCTCGTCATCCCAATCCAAACGGTGTCATTAATGGCACCATACGTCAAGCGCCGGGAGGCCTGCCGGTCGCGCCGCATCGTCGCGGTTAGAAGAGGCTGGAAAGATCCTCCAGCAGCGAGCGCCGCAGAACGCGAGCGGAGATGCCCGCGGCCGCGCAGCCGCACGAGCCGTCGTCCGCGCCGGAGTCGTCCGCGTCCGCGTCGACATCCGTATCGACGTCCGTGTCGACATCCGTGTCCGAATCCGAGTCCGAATCCGAATCCGTATCCGCGTCGACGTCCGCGTCCGGGCCGACGCCGCCCAGCTCGTAGGCGCCGATGTCCGGCGCCGCCCCGACGTAGTGGTCGTTCACGCCCGGGATCGGCTCGCCCCGATCCACCGCCGCGCTCGACTCCTGCAGATCGTAGTCGCCGCCCGGGCCGTCGACGAACCCGGGCTCCGCGCCCAGGCAGTGCTCGCAGAGCCCGGTCCCGCCGTAGTACGCGTCCACGGAATCGTAGTGCGCGCCGTCGAAGGCGACGAGCCCGTCCCCGGTCGAGTGCAGGAGGTCGTAGTCCTGGTAGAACGGCTCGAGCCCGGTGTTTTCGTAATAGAACGCGTCGCCGGCGCCGACCCAGATGTTGTTCTTCAGGTGGACGGCGGTCCACCGCGAGTCGTCGGTGACGCCGAACGCGGCCTGCCCAGCCTCGTAGGTGACCGCCGTGTTGTGGTAGACGAACACGTCCCCCGACGGCCGCGGATCGTCCACGTTGAACTTGAGCGCCCGCGTCATCCAGTCCGAGCCCGGCGCCACGTTCCGCAGGTCCACCATCAGGTTGCGGACGACGTAGGTCGGGCCGGTCGCGGCCGGGGCCGCGGAGACGCCGCACAGCGATCGCTCGAACCGGTTCAGCGCGATGCGGACGTTGGAGCAATCGCCGTCGGTCTCGATGCCGTCGTCCCCGAGCCGGAAGAAGGTGTTGGCGAGGACGTCCGCGTTGTTCGGGCGGGCCATCGGCTGGTCGCCGCAGGCGCGCATGCCGTCGAACGAGTCGTGGACGTAGTTATGGTAGAAGACGATCCCCTGCCCGTCGTACTCGTCGTCCACGGCGAGCGCGCCGCTCTCCATGCCGCCCTGCGCCTTGACCGCCGCCCACGGGAACCCGGCGAGCCCGACGTCCGAGAACTCGTTGTCCGTCACCGCGAGATCGTCGACGTCGTTCTTCACCCAGATGCCGGGCATGACGTGCTCGAAAGCGCAGCCCGCGATCCACACGCCGTGCGAGCCGTCGCGCACCATGATCCCCTCGGAGTACTCCTCGCCGCCGTAGGCGCGGATGTGGAGATCGCGGATCACCACGTTCGGCGCGCCCTCCAGCCAGAACGCCCGGCCCAGGTCGGACACTTCGATCTCGTGGCCAGCGGGCGCCGCGTCCCCGGGGAGCCGGAGGTAGACCGTGTCACCGTCGAAGAAGAAGCCGCCGGCCGTGCCCTCCGTGAGCGCCTGAAGATCGGAGAGGCTCTCGTAGCGCCACAGCCGCACGTCGTCGACGGCCACGTACCGGGTCTGCGCGACCGGCGCGCTCCACACGCCGCCGCCCTCGTCCGCCCACGCGCTCGCCTCGCACAGCGCGGGGGAGGCCCCGGTCAGGACGACCTCGCCGTCCCCGGCCGCGCGGATCGTGAAAGGCGCGACGTCCGTCCCGCCGCCCGTGACCGTGACCTCCTCGTGATACTCGCCCGCGTGGATCAGCACGGTGTCCCCGGCCGACGCCGCCGCGACCGCCGCGGCCACGGTCGCGAACGGGTGCTCCTCGCTCCCGTCGGCGCCATCGTCGCCGTCGACCGCCACGTGGATCGCGCCGCCCGCGGACTCGGGGATCGCGAGCGACCGCGTGACGCCGTCCGCCGTGAGCACGCCGTTGGTCACGCCGTCCGGATCCGCGAGCGTCACCCGGAGCGCGTAGTCGGTTCCGTCCGGCAGGAAGAAGGCGCTGCCCACGAACCGCCCGTCACCCGCGCGCGACAGCGGGTGCGCAGCGGCGAAGCCGGCACCGTCCGCGTCGACCTCCAGCGCCGCGGTCGCGTCGCCGTCGGCGTCGCCCGTGTACGTGACCATGACGCCCGCGTTGTGGAACGTCGCGTGCGCCTCGATCGAGACCCCCGTGATCGCGTCCTGCGCGACCGCCGGCAGCGGCAGGAGAACCGCCGCGAGCAGCGGAACGAAAGCCAGTCGTTTGGAAATCATGAACGCCCCCTTTTGTCGGTAGATCCACATTCTGCACCGTGGAGACGAGCTCCGCGGTAAAAAAAACGACTGCGCCGAAAAGGGCCTCACCCGGCGGAAACACCGGCGGCCGTGCCTTCCGCCAGGCGCCACCGCCACCGCAAGACACGAAAACCCAGGTGGAACGAAGCGCGGTACCTGGCGCGGAGATTGCTCCCGAAGATTCCAGGAGGGCTTGCAATGGTTCAACCCGAGCTTGTTCCGCTCGAACATGTCGAGCGAGTCATCCTGGTTTTGCGCGGCCGTAAAGTGCTGCTCGATGAAGACTTGGCGTTCTTGTACGGGGTGGAGGTTAAAGTCCTCAACCAAGCCGTCAAACGGAATTCGGAGCGCTTCCCGGAAGACTTCATGTTTCATCTGACACCGGAGGAGGTCGATCGTCTAAGGTCACAAATTGTGACCTTAAAGACGGCGGGGCGCGGAACACACCGAAAATATTTGCCTTTCGCGTTCACCGAGCAAGGCGTCGCGATGCTGTCGAGCGTGCTGCGCAGCCCGCGCGCGGTGCAGGTGAACATCGAGATCATGCGGGCGTTCGTCCGCCTGCGGCAGATGCTCCTCGCGAACGCGGAGCTCGCAAAGAAGCTCACTGCGCACGAAAAGAAGTGTGACATCCAGTTCCGAGCCGTGTTCGACGCGATTCGCGAGCTTCGTGCTCCGCCCGTTCCCCCGAAGAAACCGATCGGATTCGACTCGACTCGCTAGCCACGCGACGGCTGCGCCGAAAAGGGCTCTGCCCTGGAGTCGAGGCCAACGGCCTTTCCGCCGCGAATGCGGCGTCATTCTTGCCGCGGGGCTCGCCCCCGCGGGGATCGGCTCAGCCGTCTCCGCCCTCTTCTTCCCCCTCCGCCTTGGGCGGCGGGATCGAGTCGCGGCGGCCGGTCTCGAGGAGCCACCTCGCGGCGCGGCGGGCCGGGCCGGAGCCGACGATGTACACGACGTCCTCCGGTGCGAGCGGCAGGTTCGGATCCGGCTCCTCGATGAGCGCCCCGGCCCTGCGGATCGACACGATGAGCGCGCCGGTCACCTCGCGCAGCTTGAGCCCCGCGATCGACTTGCCGCTCGCGAACGCCCCCTCCCGGACGAGGAACCGTTCTACCTTGAGCTCGGCGAGATCGTCCATCTCGCCGGCCCTCGAGCGCGGCACCGTGAGGCGCCTCGCGCTCGCGTGGGTCTTGGCCCGGACCTCGCGGATCCGCTCGTCGATGACGTTGCGCGCCACGCCGAGATCGCGCAACACGCGCACCACGATCTCGACCCCGGCCTCGACCTCCTGCACCACGACGTCGCTCGCACCGAGCGTCTTGAGCGTCCCGTGGTCCGAGAGGAACCGACACCGGAGAATGACCGGCGTCTCGGGCGCGTACAGCTTGATGGCGTTCACGGTGGTGCGGGCCGCGCGCGGATCGTTGATCACGACGACGACCTGCCGCGCGAACTCCACGCGGGCGTGGGCGAGCGCCTCCCGGCTCGTCGCGTCGCCGTAGTACACCGGCTCGTTGGCGTCGCGCGCGCGGCGCACGGTCTCGGCGTTCAGCTCGAGCGCGAGGTACGGGAAGCCGCTCTTGTTGAGCGCCTGCGCGAGGAGCTGGCCGGTGAACCCGTAGCCGACGATCACGACGTGCCCCTCGAGCCCCGTGTGCTCCTGCGCCGGCTCGTCGATGCCGCGCGCGCCCAGGGCCCGGGCCAGCGGCCGCAGGAGCGCCTCCCCGGCCGTGAGGTGCGGCGCCGCTCGGACCGCGAGCGGCGTCACGAACATGCTGATCACGCCGGCCGCGAGCACGATCGAGCTCTCCTCGGCCGTGGCGAGCCCGACCTTCTCGCCGAACTGGATGAGCACGAACCCGAACTCGCCGAACTGGGCGAGCCCGACGCCCGTGAGGAACGCCGCGCGCGCCGGGAACCGCATGAGGAGCGCGGTGAGCGCCGCGAGGATCCCCTTGCCGACGAGGAGCACGCCGAGCACGAGGCAGACCGCCCCCGGGTGCGCGAGGATCACCTTCGGCTCGAACAGCATGCCGAGCGAGACGAAGAAGATGCTCATCAGCACGTCGCGCATCGGCAGGACGTCGCTGAACGCGCGGTGCCCGTAATCGGTCTCGGCGATCACGAGACCGGCGAGGAACGCGCCGAGCTCGAGCGACAGCCCGGCCGCCGACGTGAGCCAGGCCGTGCCGCCGCACACGGCGAGCACCGCGAGCACGAACGTCTCCCGGTTGCGGCCCGCGTCGACGAGGGAGAAGAGGCGCGGCACGATCAGCTTCGAGAGGGCGATCGCCGCGACGACCATGGCGGCCGCCTTGCCGAGCGCGATCCCGACGTCGAGCAGCGCGCCGGCGTTCCCCGAGGAGCCCGACGTCGCGAGGATCGGGATGATGAGCACCATCGGCACGACGCAGAGGTCCTGGAACACGAGGGTTCCCATCACGAGCCGGCCATGCGGCGCGTCCACCTCGCCGCGCTCCGACAGCGCGCGCAGCACGATCGCGGTGCTCGACAGGGAGAGCGCGAAGCCGAACAGCAGCCCCTTCTGCACCGACAAGCCGAACGCCAGCGAGAGCAGCAGCACCGCGCCGACCGTGAGCGAGACCTGCAGGAGCCCGCCGAAGGCGACGAGCTTCCAGATGCGGCCGAGGCGCGACAGGGAGAACTCGAGGCCGATGGAGAACAGCAGGATCACCACGCCGACGTGAGCGAGGTTCTGGATGTTCTCGCTGCTGCCGACGAAGCCGAGCCCGAACGGGCCGATCAGCGCGCCCGCGGCGAGCAGCCCGGCGATCGACGGGAGGCGCAGCCGCTCGAACAGCACCGAGACCACGGCACCCACGCAGATGACGACGACGATGTTCTCGAGGATCCCCATCGCGCCCGTTCGCTAGCGCCGCATCGCGCCTTCGACTTCGGCGACCCTCTTGGGGATCGGCTTGCCGAGTACGCGGCAGCCCTGCGCTGTGACGAGGATGTCGTCTTCGATCCGCACGCCGCCGAAGCCGCGGTACTTCTCCACGGCCGCGTAGTCGATAAAGGCCGCGTGCCTCTTCTCGGCGGCCCACCTGTCGATGAGCGCCGGGATGAAGTAGATGCCGGGCTCCACGGTGAAGCAGAAGCCGGGCTCGAGCCTCTTGGCGAGCCGGAGGAACGCGAGGCCGAACTGCCCCGACCGCTTCTCGCCCCTCGGGTAGCCGACGACGTCGCCGAGATCCTCCATGTCGTGCACGTCGCCGCCGAGCATGTGACCGAGCCCATGGACGAAGAAGAGCGCGTGCGCGCCGGCCGCGACCGCTTCCTCCGGATCGCCGCGCATGATCCCGAGCTCGACGAGCCCCTTGGCCATCGTCTTCGCCGCGATGAAGTGCAGATCGCGGTTCGAGACGGCCGGCGAGGCGGCGGCGATCGCCGCGGTCTGCCCCGCGAGCACGGTCTCGTAGATCCCGCGCTGCTGCTCCGTGAACCTCCCCGAGACCGGGAAGGTCCGCGTGATGTCCGAGCAGTAGTAGCCGGGCGGCGCCTCGACGCCGCTGTCGATCACGAGGAGATCACCGTCGCGCATGACGTTTCGGTACACCTCGTTGTGGAGCACCTCGCCGTGGATCGACACGATCGGCGGGAACGACTGCGGCATGTCGTGGGAGAGCGCGACGCCCTGGATGGCGCCCGCCACGATCGCCTCGCGGATTCCCGGCCGGATCGTCCGCATCGCGACGTCGTACATCTCGGCGCTCACGGCGAGCGCCCGCTCGATCTCCGCCACCTCGGCGTCGGACTTGATCGACCGCTGTGCGGCCACCGCCATGGCGAGCTCGGGGCACGCGCCCTTCGCGACCTCTTCGCGCGGCACGCCGAGGCGAGCGGCGAGCAGGATCTCCTCGCCGCCTCGGTACGGCGGCAGGTAGCGGATCGCTTTGCCCCCCTTCTTGAGCGCGGCGAGCGCGGCCGGGAGCTCGTCGGTCGTCGCCGTGCGCTCGATCCCGGCGGCGTCCGCGTGGTCCGCCAGCACCGGGTGCGGGCCGTGCCAGACGAGATCGTCCGGATCCTCGGCCGGACCGTAGAGCGTCGTCTCTCCCCCCGGCGCGACCAGGAGCGCGAAGCCCGGCAGATCCGTGCCGGCGTAATAGAGGAACTGCGAGCTCTGGCGGAACGGGTAGCCGTTCGCCGCGTAGTTGCGCGGCACGTGCTCGTTGCCGGAGATGAGGATGGCCCCGTCCGGGACGGCGGCGCGGAGCTTCGCTCGTCTCTCTTGGAAGGTCTTCGCGTCCATGCTGGCTCCTTGGGTTCTATCCGACGGCCGGAAGTGTACCAGGAAGCGCGGGCGAGATATACCTGTGGGGCCATGACACGGTGCGCTCGTAAGACGATCGTCGCGGCCTTTGCGCTCGCCGCAGCCGCCCTCGCGGCCTCGTGCTTCACGACCGGCGAAGGCGCGAGCGAGGTCGGGAGCTCCGCGTGCAACTGTCCGCCCCTCACCGAGCCCGGCGGGCGCTCGGTCGAGGATGCCGCGCCCGCGAGCGGCGGCACGGTGACCATCGCGATCACGACGGAGCCGAGCACGCTTTTTTCCATGTACTCGGCGGACGCGACGGCCGAGCAGATCGCGGATCACGAGCTGATCGAGGCGCTCACCGTTCTCGATCCGGCGTCGGGCGAGGCGGAGCCCGAGCTCGCCGCGCGCTGGGAGAACGAGCCCGGCACCGGCCTGTACACGTTCCACCTCGTCGAGGGTGTGCGGTGGCACGACGGCGCGTCGTTCTCCTCCGCCGACGTCGTGTTCACGTTCGATCAGCTGCTCGATCCGGCGGGCGGCGCGCTGCTGCGCGCGGACTTCCTGGACGTCCGCGAGGTGGTCGGCGTCGACGACGTCACCGTGACCGTGCGGCTCGATCGCGACAGGCCGGATCTCCCGGTCGCCCTGTCGCGGATCCCGATCCTGCCCAGGCACGTCTTCGGCCAGGAGGCGGTCGCGACCCACCCCGCGGCGCGGGCGCCCGTCGGCACCGGGCCGTTCCGCTTCGCCTCCTGGGAGCGGGGCGAGCGGATCGTGCTCGTGCAAAACCCCGAGTTCCGCGGCGCGGCCCCGCGGGTCGACCGCGTCGTCTACCGCCTCGTGCCCGAGCGGCACGTCGCGCTCGATCTCTTCCGCGGCGGCGAGGTGGACGTCGTGCCCGGCATCGGCGGCGCCCGCCTGGACGCCAAGGCGCTCTCCGCCGGCCGCCGTGTCGCGTACCCGCTCGAGTCGTTCGTCGGGATCGTCTACAACGCGGCGAGCCCTCAGTTCCGCGACGCCGCGACCCGACGCGCTTTGGGCCTCCTCCTCGATCGCGAGGCGATCCGGTGCTCGGTGCTGCGCTGCCTCGCCGAGATCGCGCTCGATCCGTGGCCGCGGCCGCGCGACGGCGCCCCCGGTGCGACCGCGAGCGCCTACGATCCGGTTGCGGCGCGGCGCCAGCTCGACGCCGCGGGGTGGCGCGACGGGGACGGCGACGGCGTGCGCGAGCGGGACGGCACGAAGCTCGCCTTTCGGCTGCTCGTGCCGGACACGGATCGCGACGCGCGGAGGTGGATCACGCTGTTCGAGGCCGATCTCGAGACGGCGGGGATCGCGACCCGCGTCGCGGCCCTCGGGTGGGGCGCCTACACGAGTAGGTTGCGCGCGCACAGGTTCGACGCCGCCGTCGTGACGTTCTCCAACTCGCGGCCGTTCGATCCGCGCCCGCTGTTCCACTCGGCCGAGGCGTCGGGCCTCAACTTCGGCGCGTTCGCGGAACGGGAGATCGACGCGGTGCTCGACGAGCTGTCGGCCGCGACGGCGCCCGAGAAGCGGGCCGAGATCGAGGCCCGGCTGACCCGGCTCCTCGGCGAGACCCAGCCGATGACGATAGCCTTCAGGCCTGCCGAGGCGATGCTCGTCCGCGACACCGTGCGCGGCGTGCGCATCCGCGGCGAGCGGCTCGACGAGCGCGCGTTGTGGATCGATCCGTCGAAGAGGGACCGCCCGTGATCCGGTTCGCGTTCCGCCGCCTGCTCGCCATGGTGCCGACGGTGCTCGGCATCTCGCTCGTGACGTTCGTGCTCGTGAACCTCGCGGTGGGCAACCCGGACACCTCGGGCGCCGGCGGCAGCGCTCTCGACGGCGAGACGGCCGAGGAGCAGGGGCGGACGTACGGCCTGCACCTGCCGCTCTTCGTCAACCTCTCCATCGAGGACGCGCGGACCCGAACGGAGAGCGACATCCGAAAGCTCGGGGACCCCAAGAAGCGGGAGCCCGCGATCCGCTCGCTCGCCCGGACCGGCGGGGCGGCTTTGCCGTACCTCGCCGACGCGCTCCCGAGGCTCAAGGGCGAGAGCCTCGCGGCCGCGCTCGAGGTGCTCGAGGCCGTGGCCCCGCACCTCGGCCTCGCGGACGCGGTCGCCGCGGCGCCCGACAAGGCCGCGTTCTGGATCCGTTACTTCGACGTGTACGGCTCCGATTTCACGACGGTGCGCGCGTCGCGCCTGGTGCGGCGCTACGTGCGCCGGGACGACCGCCTCGCCCTCGCGGAGCTCACGCGGCTCGACACGTTCTGCCTGCCGGCGCTCATGGCGGCGATCGCCGAGGATCACCCGGCGGCCACCTCGGCGCGCCTCGTCGCCCTCGCGTCGGCGATCACCGGCCGGGAGGATCCGCTGGATCCGAGGGCGCCGGCCGCGGCGCGCGAGCAGGTGCTCGACAGGTGGGGCGAGTGGTGGAGCCGAAGGTACGATCTGTACACCGCGTTCGAGGGGTGGCAGCGCGTGACGGGCGCCGTGACCGAGACGCGCTACTTCTGGTGGCTCAGCCGCGTCGTCACCTTCGACTTCGGCGTGTCGGTCCGCGACGGGCAGCCGATCCGGGACAAGATCCTCGAGCGCGCGCCTGTCACCCTCCTCCTCTCGTTCCTCGCCCTGCTCGCGGCCTACTGCGTCGCGATCCCGCTCGGCACGTTCTCCGCGTTCCGCCGCGACTCGCGGTTCGACCGCACGGCGACCATCGCCCTGTTCGTGGTCTACTCGCTGCCGGCGTTCTGGATCGCCATGCTGCTCCTCAGGTACACGGGCGGCATGGGGCACCTCGAATGGTTCCCCTCCCAGGGGCTCTCGAGCCCGGGCGCGGACGCCTGGCCGCTGGCGGAGCGCGTCGCGGACACGGCGCACCACCTCGTGCTCCCGGTCCTCTGCCTCTCGTTCGTCTCCATGGCGATGCTCGCGCGCTACCAGCGCGTCGGCATGCTGCGGGTCATCGAGCAGGATTTCATGCGCACGGCCCGTGCCAAGGGGCTGTCCCAGCGGCAGGCGATCCTCCGCCACGGCCTGCGCAACGGCCTCATCCCGGTCGTGACCGCGCTCGGCGCCCAGCTTCCGTTCCTGATCAGCGGCTCGGTGGTCATCGAGCGGATCTTCGGGATCCACGGCATGGGCTTCGAGACGTTCGAGGCGATCCGCGTGAGCGATCACGCCTGGCTCGTCGCCGTGGTCACGGTGACCGCGATCCTGACGATCCTCGGCATGCTGCTCGCGGACGTCGTGTACGCGGTCGTCGATCCGCGGATCGTGCCCGGGCGGCGCGGCGGGAGGGGCGCATGACGGGCGGGCGCGACCGGGGCCCGCGGCGCGTGGGCTGGGTGCGGGAGAGCCTCGAGCGCTACTTCTCCCGGCCGACGAACGTGATCGCGCTGGGATTCCTCCTGCTCGTCGCGGCGATCGCGCTCGGCGCGGACTTCCTCGCGTCGGACAAGCCGATCGCCTGCCACCTGGGCGGGCGGCTCTACCTGTTCCCCAACCTCGTCGAGCACGAGGAGCTCGCGGACCTGGACAACCAGGCGATCGAGGCCGAGATCGCGCGCCGGGGCGGGTTCGCGGTGCTGCCGCCCATCCCCTACGGCCCGAACCAGGTGAAGGTGCTCGGGGGCGTGGGCTGGCTCGAGGCGCCGAGCGCCTACCACCTGCTCGGCACCGACGACAGCGGCCGCGACGTGTTCGCCCGCCTCGTCCACGGAACCCGCTCGGCCGGGCTCGTCGGCGTTGGCTCGATGATCCTGTCGACCCTCCTCGGCGTGCTGCTCGGCGCCCTCGCCGCCTACTTCGGCGGGTTCGCCGACCGCCTCGTGCGCATGCTCGTCGAGTCGCTCAGCGCGTTCCCGGCGTTCTTCCTCATCCTCGCCGTCCAGGGGCTGCTCGGCGTCGCGAGCCCGCTGCAGCTCATGATCGTCATCGCGGCGACGCGCTTCACCGACGTGGCACAGGTGACCCGCGCCGAGGTGCTGCGCACGGTCAACGAGGAGTACGTCGACGCGGCCCGCGCGCTCGGGCTCAACCACGCGCAGATCCTGTTCCGCCACGTGCTGCCCGGCGCGTTCGGCCCGGTGATCGTCTCCGCGACGTTCGGCGTGGCGGGCGCTATCCTGATCGAGTCCACGCTGTCGTTCCTCGGCTACGGCGTGCTCCCCCCGACCGCGAGCTGGGGCCAGCTGCTCGCGGACGCGTTCGACAACGACGGCTGCTACTGGCTCGTGGTCTTCCCCGGCGTCCTCCTCACCGCGACCGTGCTGTGCGTGAACCTGGTCGGCGAGGGGCTGCGCGAGTCCGTGGACCCGGGGGAGTGAGGCTCGCGTTTTCGTGAGCCGCCCGTTTCGGGCCGAAACACTTCAGCTGACACGATCCCCGATCCCCGCGGCCTATCGCACGAGCAGGATGGCGTAGCGGTTCTGTAGGTCGTCGATCGAGGTCTTCACCTCGATCGGGAGGCCGACGCTGCGGGCCGTCGAGAACACGTCCACCGCGAACGCCTCGGGCGTAGGCCGTGCGAGCGCGGGCTGGGCGCACTCGGCGCGCGTCGGGGCGCACTTGGCGCAGAGGTGGCAGGTCGCGAACACGAGGACGAACGCCCGCTCGTACCCGGCGAGGAACACGTCGCGCTCGAGCGCGAGGAGGTCGCGCGTCTGCTCCATCGACCACCTGCGGCGCTCGATCTTGTCCGCGCACCGCGTCTCGAAATGGAGCAACGCGCCGAGCTCGTACCCGTCGAAGAACGCGCGGCACTCGGCCACGCTCGGCACGTTCGGCGGGCAGCACGCGCCCTTCGCGTAGCCGCCGCAGCCGAACCGGCACTTCATCCGCACCCACTCGGCGACGGCGATCCTCTTCGGATCGAGCCAGCGGGAGTCCGCGACGCCCCGCGCGGCGAGGAGCCCGCCGACGAGCTTTCGGTCCTTGGCGAAGGTCGGTTTCGTCATGCCGCGATGATGCGCCGCTTCGGCCGCGGCGTCCACGGGTTCGGCCTCGCGGATCTACGAGCCGAACGCCTTCGCGGCTTCCAACGACATGTTCCGCGACAGAGCCCGCCCCCTCAGGCTTTCCCTCGTTTCCAACGGGGCTTCTCCGAGGAAAGCCTCCGCCGCGCGGCGATGAGGCTCCTGGCGCAGGTGGATCCGCCGCATTTGTGGGAAAGAAAGAGAGAAAAAGAGGGGTCAAACCTTATCACTTGTCACTTGGCGCTGGCCGTGTTAGTCAAAAAAGAGGGGTCAAACCTTATCACTTGTCACTTGGCGCTGGCCGTGTTAGCGGTTCCCCATGGCGCGCAAACCGCGGCTCGACTTCCCGGGAGCCTGGCACCACGTGATGCACCGCGGCGCGCGACGGGCGCCGATCTTCCGCGACGACGGCGACTGCGTGCGCTTCCTCGGAATCCTGGAGGACTGTCTGCACCGGTTCGGCATCGAGGTCCACGCGTACGCGCTGATGCCCAACCACTACCACCTCCTCCTTCGCTCGGTCCGCGGCAACCTCTCCCGGGCGATGCGGCACCTGAACGGCGTTTACACCCAGGCGTCGAACCGGGCCCGGCGCTGGGACGGCCCCTTGTTCCGCGGGCGCTTCCACAGCCAATCGCTCGTCAGCGAGGCGCAGCTGCCATACGTGCTGGCGTACATCCACCTGAACCCATTGCGCGCCAACTTGGTGACCCGGCTGACGTCGGACTGCTGGACGAGCCACCTGGCGTACACGGGCAGACAGTCCGCTCCCGAGTGGCTCTCGCGCGGCTTCTTTCTCTCGCTGTTCGGTGACAGCGAACGGCTGCACGAGTACGTGCTGGACCTGCACCGCGGTCGGCTGTCCTGGCCCGAGCGGATGGCGCTCGACACGGGCTTCCTGCCGACGCTCGAGACGGCTTTGAGTGAACGGCGCGCCGGAGACTCGGCGAGGCGGCTAAAAACCGGGAACGAAGTGCTGGAGGCGGTGCGCCGCGCGACCGGTGCAAGCCTCGCAGAGATACGGACGGCGCGGATGGGTCCGCGGGCGAACCCGGCGCGGCGGTTCGCGGCGTGGGCGTTGGCCCACCGCACGGACCTGACCCGGCGAGAGATCGGCCGGCTGCTGAACATGACCACTCGACAGGTGCACAACGTGGTCAACCGATGGTCGGAGAAAGACGCTCGGCTCACCCGCTGGCGCGCCGAGCTGGACGTAGAAGAAGTAAGTGAATAGTGAACACTCTTGACCCCATTTC
>JALNZK010000039.1:0-10000 GCA_023229365.1 Pseudomonadota bacterium
TCGAGGTGCACGAGCGGCTGGTCCTTCCCGCCGGAGAAGAAGCAGAAGGTGCGCACGGCGGCCCGCTCCTCGAGGCAGCACAACGCGAGGTGCGGGATCCACGCCCGGACGAGCCGCTTCCCCTTCACCCTCCCGAAGTCGGGGACGATCCTCCCGCGCGGCGTGAGGCCGTCGACGAGCCCGCCGACCGCGCACCGCCCCCACGGAGTCTCGACGTCCATCCCGAACAGGGCGCTGTCGGTGCCCGCACCCTCCCCGACGGCGCGCCTCGCGGCCTCGGCGATCTCGAGCGCCTCGCCCGAGATCTCCGCGACGGCGACGGCGCCGGACGCGCCGACCGGGATCCTGCCGGTCCCGGACGCACGCGCGACCACCTCCGCGGGAGAGGCGCCGGCGAGGATCTCCCGCAACGCCTGCGATCCGGCCTCGAACTTCTCTAGAGGGCCGAGCTCGAACGGCTCCCGCTCCGGAACCTCATCCTCGGAACGAGGCGGTTCGACGCCGAGCACCCGCCGGCAGAAGTACCCGCTCGGATCCGCGAAGTAGCTCGTCATGTCCGCGAGATCGAGCGCCGCCACGTCGCGCGCCTCGAGCGGAAGGGGGTCCATCCCGCACGGCGTGGGCGCCTCGTCGCGGTCGCCGCAAAGGCTCGCCGAGGCGGCGGCGTACGCCACGCGATCGAATCCCGGCAGGCGCTCTCGGGACGCGCGGCCGCCTTCGAAGTAGGCCGGGCTGAACGGCTCGACGGGGTGCGCCACCGCGACGTCCGCCCCGAAACCCTCCTCGACGGTGTCGAGCAGCTGCGTCACGACGGCGGAGGGCAGCGCCCCGTCCCCGCGATCGTCCTCGGCGCAGAACGTGACGATCAGCCGCTCCCGCGCAGCGAGGATCGCCTCGAGGAAGAGCGCGTGGTCCTCGTCGCGCGGCGAGCGATCGCCGGGCCGCGGCGCAGCCGCCATGAGGTCGAAGCTCGGCGGGTTCGCGCTCCGCGGGAAGGAGCCCGCGCCGAGGCCGACGACGAAGACCGCCCGGAACGGGACGCCGCGCATCCGCGACAGATCCGCGCAGACCACGCCCTCCTGGAAGCCCCGCCGCGACGGGGGCTCCTTCGCCCTGGCCTCGAGCTCGAACGCGAACGCGCTCGGACCGACCGCGGCGGCGCTGCCGGAGAACGTGACGTCCTCCTCGAGCGCCGCGATCGCGCCCCAGAAGGCGTCCCTCGAGGGCTGCGGCTCGCCGTCGACGTCGCACGCGGCGCTGACGACGCGCCGCAGGTCGGCGCACCACGCGGCGAGCGGCCGCGGCGCGGAGAGCGCCTCGATCGCGCCTATCACCCCGGCGAGGCACTCGACGAGCGCGACCGGGACGGCCGTGTCGGCCGATCCTCCGTCCCAGGGCAGGACGCCGCGCCAGGCCTGGCCGCCCCCCTGCGACATCGCGAGCCCGACCGTCACCCTGTCGAGCGCGAAGCGCCAGGTGTTCTCGACGAGCGCCGGGAGGCCGTGCCGGCCCCGGTGCTCCGCGTCGATCCCGAAGCGCGCGCCGGCGGAAAGGCACGCGGCGAAGAGATCGTCGACCTCGGCCGCGCCGAGCCCGAACCTGCGCGCGACCTGCGGCCGCGAGACGAACCCGTGGAGCTCCCCGGCGCCGAGCCGCGACTCTGCGAGCGCGAGGAGCGCCGACACGGTGTCGAGCATCGAGGCCGCGGCGTCGGACGAGCGGCGCGTCGAGGCGCGGGGGATCTCGGGCGCGCGGCCGAAGACCGCGTCGATGAAGGGGACGTACGCCTCGACGTCCGGGGCGAGCACGGCGACGTCCCCCGGGCGGAACGTCGACGCGGGATCCGCGAACAGCGCGAGGATCTCGTCGCGCACCGCCTCGATCTCCCGCAGCGGGCTGCGGCAGGCGCACACCTTGATCGACCAATCGCCCGGATCGCGCGGCAGCGGCGGGGCGTCCGCTCCCGGCTGGCCGCCGCGCCTCGTGAGGTGCAGCATGTCGGACTGGATCGACGCGAGCACCGAGCCCATGCCGCCTGAGCCCGGATCGACGAACAGCTCCTCAGGGCCCTCGACGTACTGCACGCGCTCCTCGAGGACGCGCTGGAAGTCCCGCCCGAGGCGGCCCATCGACGCGACGAGCCGGTTCCCGTCTTCGCGCCCGGAGTCGCCGGCGTACTCGCGCGAGGGGTTGAGGTTGTAGAGGTGCACGTCGGTGCGGCGCGCGAGGGCGGCGAGCAGCTCGACGTGGAGCGGCGGCAGCGAGGTGACGCCGAACAGGGACACCCGCGCCGGAAGCGACCCGCCCGCCGCGCGATTGAGCGCCGCCGCGGCCTCGCGGGCGAGCTCCGCCTGCGTCCTCGGCCGCCCGTGCGCCGCGCCCTCGAGCCTCGCCATCGCCGCGCGAAAGAGGATCGGCTGCCAGCCCTCGCTCCCGGCGCCGCCGAGCCACGCCGAGACGAGCTCCGGCCTGTAGAGCGCGTACTCCGCGAAGGCGTGGGCGACCTTGCGGGACAGGGCGTGCAGCGCCTTTCCGGTGTCGCCGCGCTCGACGTAGCGCGCGACCGGCGAGAGCTCCCGCCGCGCCAGAAGCCCCGGGAGGACGTCCAGGATCGCGAGCGCGAGCCGATCCTCGCCCAGGATCTCGGGCGCCTCCGCGTCCGGGCCGAGCGCCCAGCGGATCACGTGGCGGAAGAGATCGGAGGGGAGCGGCATCTCCGTGTTCGCGAACACGCCCGTCTGCGCGGCGATCTCCCGCTCCAGGAACGCCCGCGCGCCGAGGCTCTGCACGGCCACCCACTCCGGCGCGAGCGGGTCGCGGGGGGGGTCCTTCGAGATCTCCGCGACGAGCGCGTCGGCGAGGCGCTCGAGGCGGTTGCTCCTGTGGAGGTGGAACATCCACATGGCGATAACCGTTGTCCGGCGGCCCGGTCAAGCGATCGATCCCGCTTGCGGGCGCTCCGTTTCCCAACTATACAAAATACGCACCGAGGTGGACCGCGCGCGGCCGCCATCGGGGCGCGGACGGGAGAAGCCGCAGGCGCTTCAGGCGTTCATTCCGCGAAAGGAAGAGCGACCGATGACGGCGAAGAAGAAGATCACGGCCCCGAACATCACGGCGCACAAGCGCAAGGGCCGCAAGATCGTCATGATCACGGCCTACGACGCGACCTTCGGGCGCCTCTTCGACGGAGCGGGCGTCGACATGGTCCTCGTGGGCGACTCGCTCGGCATGGTGATCCAGGGGCACGACTCCACGATCCCCGTCACGCTGGACGACGTCGTCTACCACTGCCGCGCCGTGGCCCGCGGCCTCGAGCGGGCGCACCTCACAGGCGACATGCCGTTCATGACGTACAAGGTCTCCCCCGAGCGGGCGCTCGAGGCGGCCGCCCGCGTCGTGCAGGAGGGGCGCGCCGAGTCGGTGAAGGTCGAGGGCGGCGTGGAGATCGCCGAGACGATCGCGCGGATCTGCGCCGCCGGGATCCCCGTCGTCGGCCACGTCGGGCTGACCCCGCAGTCGGTCCACGCGCTCGGCGGGTTCAAGATCCAGGGGAGGAACCCCGTGGATCGCGCCCGCATCCTGGAGGACGCCCGGGCCGTCGCGGAGGCCGGCGCGTTCTGCGTCGTGCTCGAGGGCATCCCGCTCGAGCTCGCGCAGGCCGTCACGGCGCAGCTGCCCGTCCCGACGATCGGCATCGGCGCCGGCCCGCACTGCGACGGGCAGGTGCTCGTCGGCTACGACATGCTCGGCCTGAACGAGGGCTTCTCGCCGCGCTTCCTGAAGAAGTACGCGTCGCTCGGCGCGATCATCCGGGAGGCGGCCCGGACCTACTCGGACGAGGTGCGCGCCGGCGCCTTCCCCGGCCCCGAGCACTCCGTCTCCGCGCTCGAGGCGGCGGACGGCGCGGTCGTGAGCTACGGCGCCCCGGGCGAAGGACCTATGACCCACTGAGCCATGCGCGCGCCCCCGATCATCGTCACGGATCCCGAGGAGGCTCGCGCCCGCTGCGACGAGGCGCGCCGCCGTGGGGAGCGCGTCGCGTTCGTGCCGACCATGGGGGCGCTGCACGAGGGGCACCTGCGCCTCCTCGACGCGGCCCGCGAGGCGGGCGGCTTCGTCGTCGCCAGCGTCTTCGTCAACCCGACGCAGTTCGCGGCGGGCGAGGATTTCGGCAGGTACCCCCGCGACCTCGAGGGCGACGTCGCGAAGATCTCGGGGCGCGGCGCAGAGCTCGTGTTCTCGCCGCCGGTCGAGGCGATGTACCCGGAGGGCGCGTGCACGCAGGTCGTCGTGTCCGGGCTCACGGGAGGGCTCTGCGGCGCGCACCGACCCGGGCACTTCGCCGGCGTGGCGACCGTCGTCACGAAGCTCCTCAACATCGTCGGGCCTTGCGCCGCGATCTTCGGGCGCAAGGACTACCAGCAGCTCCTCGTCGTGCGCCGCCTCGCGGCGGACCTCGACCTCCCCGTCGAGATCGTCGGCGTGCCGACGGTGCGCGACGAAGACGGCCTCGCGCTCAGCTCGCGAAACGTCTACCTGTCCGCAGGGGAGCGGCGCCGGGCGCTCGCGATCCCGCGAAGCCTCGCCGCGGCGCACGCGCTCTTCGCGAAGGGCGAGCGGCGCCCGGAGGCGATCCGCAGGGCGGTCGCCGGCCCGATCGAGAGCGCCGCCGACTCGGTCGACTACGTCGCGGTCGCGGATCCGGACACCCTCTCGGAGGCGGCCCCGGCGGGGTTCGGCGGACGGGCGCTCGTCGCGGTCGCGGCGCGGTTCGGCGGCACGCGGCTCATCGACAACACCGTGCTCGGAGAGGATAATTCGCCTTTGCCGCTCGCGGCTTGCGACTTCGGGAGAGGATCATGAGCGATTCGTACAAGCGCCTCGTCGAGCTCGGCAAGCTTCGTTTCGGCGAGCTCAAGCTGCTCGCGGACAAGCTGTTCGAGCACATGCCCCCGGGGGATCTCGCGAAGATCCTCTTCCCGCCAGCGCTCGGCCTGGACCTGCTCCGCGGCGCGCTGTCGGAGGAGCCGAGCGAGGACAAGGGCTTCTCGATCGACCTCCCGGATCGCGGCTTCTACACGGCGGCGCTCGACGTCGCGCAGTGGCTGTCGCAGCACTACTTCAAGACCAGCGTGGACGGGGCCGAGCACGTGCCCGCCGAGGGCGCGGCGCTGATCGTCGGCAACCACAGCGCCGGGCTCATGCCGCTCGACGCGATGTTCGCGATGGCGCGCGTCCGCGAGCGTTGCGGCCCGGAGCGGTTCGTGCACCCGCTCGTGCACGACTTCGCGTACGTCGGCCCGAACATCGCGGTCAACGCGCGCCGCCTCGGCATCCTGCGCGCGACGAAGGAGAACGCCGCCGCGGCCTTCGCGGCGGGCCGCCTCGTCCTCGTCTACCCGGGCGGCGACAAGGAGGCGTTCCGGACGTTCATGGAGCGGGACAGGGTCGTGCTCGCGGGCCGCAAGGGGTTCGTCCGGCTCGCGCTCTCGGCCGGGGTGCCCATCCTGCCGCTCGCGTCGGTCGGGCTGCACGAGTCGTTCATCGTCCTCGCCAAGGGCGAGCGGCTCGCGCGCGCCCTCGGGCTGAAGGAGCTCCTGCGCACGGAGGTGCTGCCCGTCGGGCTCAGCTTCCCTTGGGGGCTCGCGCCCTCGTTCTTCCCGTTCCTGCCGCTGCCGACGAGCGTCGAGATGAGGTTCCTCCCGCCCATCCTGCTCGAGGGCGATCCCGAGGACCCGGCGGTCGTCGAGGACGGCTACGCGCGCGTCGAGGCCGCGCTGCAGGGCGCGGTCGACGATCTCAGCAAGAACCGGATCCCCTGGTTCGGCCGGTAAAGGCCGGAGATACGGCAACGCCCGCCCGAACGCGCCCGCGGAGGATCTCCGCGGGCTGGGAAAAAACGGAACGCTGGGAAAGATTTCCGGCAACCTCAGAAAAAATCGACCGATACAGTGAGTGGTTCGCGACTCGCCGACGCCCGCGCATGAATTGCGCGGGCTGGAGGAGAAGAACGGCCGTGAAGCTTTTCGCCACAAAACACTCTCGCGCCGTGTTGTACGTGCACGTGGTGTGGGCGACGAAAAAACCGCACCTCCGTTCTTGATCGTGCGCTCCTTCGTCGGCTGTCCAGGCAGGCCTCCGATACGGCGAAGATGTTCGGAGCCGTCGTGCTCGCCATCGGCGGAGCACCTGATCACACCCACGTATTGCTTCGATATCGGCCCGATCTCTCCGTCGCCGCGCTCGTACGCGGTCTCAAGGCGGCGCTGACTCGAACGATTCGGCGCGACGTGCCGGGCCTCGCAGACTTTTGGTGGCAAACTGGCTACGGTGCTTTCAGCATCGGCGAGGCGGAGGTGGGTCACGTGTAGGCGTACGTTTCGAACCAGGAGCGTCACCACGCCCAAGGAACCATCTGGCCGGAGGTAGAGCCCGAGGATTGATGCCAGCCCGTCCGGATCCCGGACGGGTTTCCGAAATCCGCCTCATTCCCGTTCCCAGCCCGCGCGGATCCCGCGCGGGTGCTCTCCCCGCGCGATTCGTGCCGCGACCCTACAGCTCCGTGGCCTCGATGCGCCTGTTCTGCTGGCGGCCGTCCTCGGTGGTGTTCGGAGCGACCGGGCGCTCGTCGCCGTAGCCGACGGCCTCGATGCGGCTCTCGTCGATCCCCTTGGAGACGACGTAGTCGCGGCAGGCCTTCGCGCGCTTGACCGAGAGCGTCTTGTTCGCCTTCTTGTTGCCCACGTTGTCGGTGTGCCCCGAGATCTCGATGCGCGCGCTCTTCTTGTGCGCCATGTACTCGACGACGCCGTCGAGCCGCTCGTACGACTCCGGGCGGATCGTCGCCTTGCCGGTGTCGAAGTTGACGCCGTCGAGCACGAAGCGGGGCGCGGGCTTGCCCTTGACCGGGCGCTCGAGCTCGTAGATCAGGGTCGTCCGGATCGACAGGCGCGGCTCGTTCGGCACCTCCGACGTGGCCACGATCTCCTTCGTGCCGAGCCCGAGGAAGTACAGGTCGTACGTCTGCCCCACGGGCACGAGCATCTCGGCGTAGCCTGCCTCGTCGGTCTGCTCCGAGTAGTACTTCTGGCCGCCGGGATCGATCAGGGTGACCACGACCTCCTTCACGGGCCCCTTTTCCTTGTCGACGACGAAGAACTTCATCGCCGCCTCGGTCGCCGTCGCCTTGATCTTCGACGACGTCGCGCCGTGCGCGTCCCGGGGCGTGTCCGAATAGGCGACCGCCGGATCGCCACCCGGCGCGGCTCCTGGCGCGGCGCCGGCCTCGGTCCCGACGGTGTCGGGAGACTGGACGTCCTGCACGCCCCCTCCGCAGGCGGCGAGAGCCATCGTTGCGATCATGACGGTCACGAGGTGACGCATGGGTTCCTCCGTTGTCAGCGAGCTTCGCGGGAGACGATATCACACCCTCGCGGATCATGTCACAGCCGAGAACACGGCCTTTCGCTGCGCCGCAAGACCGAGATCAGGTCGCGACGAGCCTCGATGATTGAAAACGTCACTTCAGAACCTCACGCTCAACCGCAACCCGCTTCCGCCGCGCTCCGGATCGAAGAACAGCGAGAGCGAGGCGGTCAGGGGCTCGGGAGGCGCGAGGATAACGTCCTTGTACCGGAGCGTATTCTGTCGGTTCACACCGCGCTTGCCGGAGACGGCGAGCGGTATCCCGATCGCGACCGTGGCCACCCCCGCGGCGAGCAGCGACCAGAGCGCGACGCGTTGACGGGAGTCCCCGAGCCGGCCGTCGTCGTCCTGGTCCGGTTCGGAGGCCTCGGCATCGTACTCGGCCATGTCGCCGACGACGACGATGAACCCGTAGACGACTGTGACGACGAGCGCGACGCCGCCTACCACGACGAGGGCGAGGCCGCCGCCCTGCCGGCCGCGGTACGCGTCGTACTTTCGCAGGTCGAACTCCGTCCCCTCGATCGCCATCACGTCTTCGATGCGCTTGCGTTCGCGCTGCATCGAAACGCTCTCCGGTTGGGGCGCGGTATCGGCTGCAGGGGCGACCGTCTCCGCGTTCGCGGGCGTCGGCGCCGAAACGCAGATCGAAGTCGCCAGGAGGGCGATGGCGGTTGCCGAGAGCTTCATCGCGTCTCGCTCGGAGAGGCTACCACCCCGAACGCCATGCCCACGGACAGGATGATCTCGCCGACGCCGATCTTGTCCCCCGCGACGCCGTACGCCGTCTCGCCGCCTCCGTACTCGGACCCCGGATCGGCGATGCGGAAGAGGAACGACCCCTCGGCGGCGAACGACACGCCGAGCGACTCGCGCACCCACCACGTGAAGTCGAGGCCGGCCATCGGGCCGAGCAGGATCCAGCTGACGTGATCGTCGTAGCCGTCGGCGGCCTCCCACTTCGCCCTGAGGTAGCCGAACGCGAGCTGGAGGGGGAGCTGGAGCTCCAGGATCGAGTCGCCGCGCCCGCGGCCGTCGTAGAGACGGATCAGCGCGCCGGAGGAGAGCATCCCCTGGAACCCTTCGGTGTAGGGGTTCCCGACGAGCTGGAGCTCGACGCGGATCGGCTGCGCGAAGTCGACCGCCGCCGCGGCCGAGATCCCGGTCGGCAGCCACGTGAACATCGACGCGAACTGGCTCCGGACGCCGAGCCACGCCCGCACCTCGAGCTCCGTCGTCGGCCCCGCGGACGCGGCGCCCTGCACGGGGTCCGCTTCGCCGGCCGCGGCGGTCCCGACGATCGCGCAGAGGCAGAAGGAACCGAACACCCCTCGGAGCAGCGTGCGCGTCATCGACGCCCCCTTCCTCTCCCGGCAAAAAAAAGCCCGACCAGCTTGCACTGGTCGGGCGAGAAGAAAAACCCGGCGATGTCCTACTCTCCCACAGAGTCACCCCTGCAGTACCATCGGCGCAGGAGGGCTTAACTTCCGAGTTCGGAATGGGATCGGGTGTGGCCCCTCCGCTATCGTCGCCGGAAAACCTTTTGTCTGTAGGGGCGAGGCTAGCCTCGCCCCTACGACGACATGTTTTCAATCACCAAGTCTTCTGTAGGGGCGAGGCTTGCCTCGTCCTTACGCGAATTCGCGCGTAACCAGGTTCCCAAAAAGAACCTTGGCCTCGAACCATCTCACGTTCCTTAGACACACGGTCAAGCCTCACGGGCGATTAGTACCAGTAAGCTGCACGTGTTACCACGCTTCCACCTCTGGCCTATCAACGTTGTAGTCTCCAACGACCCTTCAGGGACCCGAAGGTCCAGGGAGACCTCGTCTTGGAGTCGGCTTCCCGCTTAGATGCTTTCAGCGGTTATCCGTTCCGAATATAGCTACCCGGCAATGCTCCTGGCGGAACAACCGGAACACTAGGGATTCGTCCACCCCGGTCCTCTCGTACTAGGGGCAGCTCTCCTCAAGTCTCCTACGCCCACGGTAGATAGAGACCGTACTGTCTCACGACGTACTGAACCCAGCTCACGTACCCCTTTAATTGGCGAACAGCCAAACCCTTGGGACCTGCTCCAGCCCCAGGATGGGATGAGCCGACATCGGGGTGCCAAACCTCCCCGCCGATATGAACTCTCAGGGGAGATCAGCCTGTTATCCCCGGAGTACCTTTTATCCTTTGAGCGACGGCCCTTCCATGCGGAACCGCCGGATCACTAACGCCTGCTTTCGCACCTGCTCCACCCGTCGGTGTCGCAGTCAAGCTCCCTTGTGCGTTTACACTCTACGGCTGGTTTCCAATCAGCCTGAGGGAACCTTCGCGAGCCTCCGTTACTTTTTTGGAGGCGACCGCCCCAGTCAAACTACCCACCAGACAGTGTCCCCGACCCGGATCACGGGTCTAGGTTAGAACTCCAGTTGCGCCAGGGTGGTATCCCAAGGTTGGCTCCATCGAGGCTAGCGCCCCGACTTCAAAGCCTCCCACCTATCCTTCACAAACACAACCGAAGTTCACTGCCAAGTTATAGTAAAGGTTCACGGGGTCTTTCCGTCTATCCGCGGGTAGTGCG
>JALNZK010000039.1:15000-42421 GCA_023229365.1 Pseudomonadota bacterium
TCAAGGAGTCGTACAAGGCGGAGAAGCTCGACGCGGGGCGCTTCAACTTCAAGGACGGCTACGTCCTCAAGCTCACGCCGAAGGAGAAGGGCTCTCCTTTCAAGCGCGTCGAGCTGTACGTGGACTCGAGCGACTTCCACGTGGCGCGGTCCGTCGTGGTGGATCACGAGGGCAACCGGAACCGGTTCGACTTCTCGCGCCCGGCCAAGAACGCCGGCCTCGCGGCCTCGCTCTTCGCCTTCACGCCGCCCGCGGACGTGCCGGTCCTCGAGGCCGCCGAGTAGGCGGGCTCCCCCTCCACTACTCTCTTGTGCGATCCCGTCCCGAGCGACTAGCATACGCCTCATGCTCACCCCGCCGACGGGCCACGCGAACACCGACGCCGCGCCGCCGCTGCGCGCCGTGACGCCGGACCCCGCGCTCCTCCTGTCGGTCGTCGTCCCCTGCTTCAACGAGGAGGACGTCCTCGCCGAGCTCGAGCGGCGCGTGACGGCCGTCTGCGAGGCGGCCGCGCCCGGCTCCTACGAGATCGTGCTCGTCAACGACGGCTCCCGGGACCGGACCGGTGCGCTCATCGCCGAGGCGAGCGAGAGGAACCCGTCCATCGTCGGCGTCGATCTCGCGCGGAACTACGGCCACCAGATCGCGCTGACCGCCGGGCTCTCGTTCGCCCGCGGGCGGCGCGTCCTCGTCATCGACGCCGATCTACAGGATCCGCCGGAGCTGCTCCCCTCGATGATGGCGAAGATGGACGCCGGCGCGAACGTCGTCTACGGGCGCCGCACCGAGCGTCGCGGGGAGTCGGGGTTCAAGCGCCGATCGGCGCACCTCTTCTACCGCCTGCTCGACCGGCTGACCGACATCAAGGTGCCCGTGGACACCGGCGACTTCCGCCTGATGGACAGGAAGACCCTGGACGTCCTCCTATCCATGCCAGAGCAGTACAGGTTCATCCGCGGCATGGTGGCATGGATCGGCATGCGGCAGGAGGAGATCCCGTACGAGCGGGACGCGCGCTTCGCGGGTGAGACGAAGTACCCGCTCAGGAAGATGGTCTCCTTCGCGGTCGACGCGTTCACCGGCTTCTCCCTCGCGCCGCTCCGGCTCGCGTCCGCCCTGGCGATCGCGTTCCTCCTCGCCGCCCTCGGGCTCGCGACCCACGCGCTCGTGAGCCGCCTCGCCTTCGGCGCGGTCCGCGAGTGGGAGATTTCGTTGCTCCTGTTCTTTGCGTTCTCGGGCGTGCAGCTCCTCTGCATCGGCATCGTCGGGGAGTACGTCGGCCGCACGCACCAGCAGGTGAAGGCGCGCCCCCTGTTCGTCGTGAAGGAGCTCCACGTCCGCTCCGCGCCTCCCTACGGGGCGAACACCTCGACCTCGGCGAGGGTGAAGGATCCTCGGCCGCCGGCGGCGAGCCGCACGTAGCGCGCCTTTTCGTCGCGCAGCTCGACGCGCCACCCGTTGCCCTCCGCGCGCGCGCCGCCCGCGTCTACCCGACGAAAGATCTTCGCGTCGTCCGACAGCATGACCTCGAAGGGTGGCCGACCGCCGCGCCTCGTCGCGGATCCGCGGTGCACGTCGATGCGCCCGATCGCGCGCCGCACGCCGAGATCGACCTGCCACCATGCGCCGGCCTTGTCGCGGGCAGTGGCGAAGCCGCGCGCGCGGCGATCACCGTCGACTCCGCGCCCCGCGTAGCAGAAGTACGGGCGCTGCTTCTCGAGCAGGGAGCTCATCGCGGTCCTTCGGCCGAACGCGAGGTTCCCGGGATCCGGCCTGTCGTCCGCGCGCCAGGCGTAGCGCGTCCCCAAATCGTCGCCGGCGTGGAGCGCGCCGCAGAAGAGGAGGAACAGCGCCGCCGCGCCCGCGACCGCGCCTATCATGCACGGGTATCGCAGCGCGGGGCGCATTTTCCACCACGAGAAGAGGATCGCGACGACGGCCAGCGCCGCGAGGCTCACCGCGACCCCGAGGCGCGTCGACGGGCTGTCGAAGGAGTACGAGACCTCGTGGCGCCCCGGTTCGAGGCGGACAGCCTGCTCGCCCCCGTTCGCCGCGAACACGCGCGCGGGCTTCCCGTCGACCTCGGCGCGCCAGCGCCCCTTGCGATCCAGCTCCGTGAAGCTGAGGAAGCCCGTGGACTCGTTATCGACAATGAACGCGACGTCGTTAAACGTCGCGCGCTTCAGCGAGATCGCGTCCCCTGCGCCGCCGCCGACAGCGCGGACGTCTCCTTCCTCGAACCCCTCGACGACGATCTCGTCGGGCGCCCTCGTCTTCGCCATCGCGCGGAGCGCGGACTTCAAGTCGGCTACGGCGACGTGCTTCCCGTAGAAGACGGCGAGGTGCGGATCGAGGAACGATCTCTCCATCCGCTGCGCGACGATGTCGGACTGCATCCCGTTGCCCGGGTGCCCGCGGAACGCGAGGCCGCGCTGCTTGTCGCCGTCCATCCTCTCCATCGTCGGCGTGTCCCGGCGAGGCGCGATCCAGGTCCCGAAGCGCAGCACGACGCCGGTCTCCGTGACGACGGCGAGCGCGAGGGCGATTCCGAGGGCCCCCGACGCCCTCGGGAGGATCCCGCGCACCGCCGCGATCGCGAGCGTGCCGGCCCCGAGCGCCGCGAGGATCTTCGGGACGGCGGGGGGGATGCTCCCGATCTCCGCCGGCAGCGGCCGCGTGGGACTCGGGAGCAGATCCCCGAGCCCCGCCCAGTACGCGGCGAAGGCGGCGAGCCCGAGGAGCGCGAACAGGCCGGACCAAGTCAGCGGGAGGGCGCGCCCGCAAAGCTCGACGCGCGCGTCGCCGCACCGGCCGAGCGCCCAGGCCAGCAGCGGCATGACGACGACCGGCACGATGAAGTTGACGCGCCCGGGGACGCGGAACGCGTCGTAGAACGGCAGGTGCGCCCAGGCCAGCCCGTGGAGCGGCGTCGCGGCGCCGAGGCTCACGGCGATCGCCAAAGCGCCGACGGCGAAGAGCGCGACGGCGGCGATCCCCGCGCGGCCGGCGGCCCTTGCGCGCAGGGGCGCGAGCAGCGCCACGATCAGCAGCGAGGAGCCGCCGAACGCCCCGGTCACCGAGACGTCGAGCGGGCTGAAGAAGCTGTTCAACGCGCCGCCCACCGAGTCGGAATTGAGGAGCGACCAGGAGTAGCCGCGCGCGGCGCGGACCGCCGCCTCGGAGACGAAGTCCGCGTACAGCGGCACGAGGTAGGCTGCGGCGAGCGCGCACCCGGCGAGGAGGCACGCTCCGGCCGCGGCGTAGAAGCGCAGGGCGCGCCGCAGCGGGCCGGGCGGCTCCCCGGCGACGGCGGGCAGGACGAACGGCGCGGCGGCGACGAAGATCCCGGCCCCGAGGAAGCCGAAGTACATCATCTGCGGGTGGCCGCCGACCGCCAGGAGATAGGTCGCACCGATCATCGCCGCCAGGGGCCAGCGGCGCCCCTCGGCGAGGAACAGGTGCGCCGCCGCCGCGCAGACGAGGAGCATGCCGGTGTAGTTCTCGAGCGACGCGCCGAACCGGAACGCGTCGAGCGACCGCATGTTGTAGACCGTCACGAACGCGACGAGGAACGCCATGGGAAGCCGCAGGCCGAGCCGGCGGAGGACGCCGATGAGCGCGAGCTGCGCGAGGCCGAGGCCGAGGAGCCGGAGCGCCGTGTTCCAGTCGACCGCGTGCCCGTCCCAGTAGCCCGGCAGGTGCGCGGCGACGTGGGAGATCGGGTGCCAGAGCTGCCCGAGCGTGAGCGCCGCCGCCGGCCGCCCGCCCCCGAACCCCGGGGCGTAGAGCGGCCAGGTGCCGTGCGCGATCGAGTACTGCAGCTCCATCTGCTGCGGCAGCGGGAACTGCGTGTAGTCGTTGCCGATCGTCTTCGTCCCGACGAACGGGGCGATGAAGTGGAACAGTGCGAACGGGAGCGCGACGACGAACGCGACGAGCGCGGCCTTCGCGCCTATGGCACGCGGATCCCGCCTCGCCCTCTCGCGGCCCGCGCCGATGTCCGAAGTCGGTCGCATTCGCGGCTATCGCTCCCGGAAAAGAGCAAGTATTGTTCCCGGGGATGAGCCGACGCAAGCAGATCGTGGCCGTGGTGCTGGCGGCGCTCGCGATCGTCGGCGTCGCCCTCGCCCTGCTGCTCCCGGACGGACGCCACGGCCCGGCGGGGCGCGCGCCGGATCCTTCGCGGGAGCGGTACAACGTCGTCCTGGTCTCGATCGACACCCTGCGCGCGGATCGGCTCGGCTGCTACGGGTACGAGGACCGCCCCACGAGCCCGGTGATCGACGGGATCGCCAAGGAGGGCGTGCTGTTCGAGCGCTACGTGGCCTCGGCGCCGTGGACCACGCCGTCGCACCTGAGCCTGCTCACGTCGCTCTACCCCTCGTCGCACGGCGTGATGGCCTCCTTCAGCGAGGTCTGGCGGGGCATCCAGTTCAACGAGCGGAGCTACCACAAGCTCCCCGACTCGCGCGTGACGCTCGCCGAGGCGCTCGCCGCCGCGGGCTTCGCCTCCGCGGCGTTCACGGGCGGCGGTCCCCTCGACCCCACGATCGGGTTCGCGCAGGGGTTCGGGACCTACGACACGTCGATGTTCAAGGTCGACGAGGACAACTTCCAGGCGATGACGTCCTGGATCGGCGATCACGCGGAGAAGCAGTTCTTCCTCTTCTGGCACCACTTCGAGGTGCACGCGCCGTACCTCCACGCCGACTTCGTCGCCGACGCCGCGCCCGCCGGGCAGGCCGCGAAGATCGCCGAGGGGATGCGCGCGATGGCGGGGTCGAGGTACCGCGACGTCTGGCCGGGGAACGCCGCGCACCTGCGCTCCCGGCAGACCGCGCTGCTCAAGGAGCACGGGGCCTTCAACCGGGACGTGTGCGAGGCGCTCTACACGTCCGGCGTCCGATCCGCGGACAGGTGGCTCGGCCGCCTCGTCGACGAGCTGAAGAGGCGGAAGCTCTACGACAGGACGTTGCTCGTCGTCACCTCCGATCACGGCGAGGAGTTCGGCGAGCACAACAAGCGGCTCTGGTACAACCACCACGGCCACATCCTGTACGAGGAGATGATCCACGTCCCGCTCGTCCTCAAGCTCCCCAACGGTTTCGCCGGCGGGACGCGCGCCCACCAGATCTGCGAGACGGTCGACGTGATGCCGACGATCCTCGACCTGCTCGACATCGCGCCCGCCCCGAACGAGATGCAGGGCCGATCGCTCGCCCCCCTCTGGTCACGGCCGGACCTCGGTGACGAGGACCGCGCCGCGTTCACCGAGTCCACTGTGAGCAAGAGCGAGAAGAAGAGCGTCCGGACGCGACACCACAAGTACATCATCAACATCGACCAGGCGACCGTCGCCGAGCTGGGGCGCACGCGCCTGCCGGACGGACCGCTCCACGCCGAGCTCTACGACCTGATCGGCGATCCGCGGGAGCGGCGCAACCTCCTGCGCGCCGACCCGAGCGCGAAGAGCCTCTCCCTCGCCGCCGACTTCGAGCGCAGACTGCGACGGCACCTCGCACGGCAGCGGGGCGCCGCGGCGCCGATGACGCTCGGCGCGGAGGCGATAGAACGGCTCGAGGGCCTCGGCTACTTGGACGACGAGCCGGCCGACGCCGGGAGGTGATCGCTTCCGGCTCCCTCAGCCCTCGGTCCCGCGGTGCAGCTTGAACCGCTTGAACGCGAGCGCCGACATCTGCAGGAGGAGCAGGCCGTGGCGGAAGCGGTCGATCTTGATCTCGCCGTACTCGCGGCTGCGGTACCGGATCGGGACCTCGCGGATCTTCAGGTTCTGCTTCGCGGCGCCGAAGAGGAGATCGAAGTCGCCGAACGGGTCGAAGTCGCCGAAGAACGAGCGCCCGGCCTGGATCCGCGCGTAGTCGCTCTTGTACAGCACCTTCGTGCCGCAGAGGGTGTCGGTCAGCCGCTGGTCGAGCAGCCACGAGAACAGCCTTCCGAAGAAGTGGTTGCCGAGGAGGTTCAGGAAGCGCATCGCCTGATCCTCCATCGGGTACACGAGCCTCGAGCCGTTGATGAGCTCGCCCTTCCCCTCGACGAGCGCGCGGTAGAACTTCGGCAGATCCTCGGAGCGGACCGTGATGTCCGCGTCCAGGATCATGAGCACGTCCCCGCGCGCGGCGTCGAAGCCGGCGCGGACGGCGTCGCCCTTGCCCTTGCCCGGCTGCACGAGGACGCGGACGTCGTCGAGATCGGGGTTCAGCTCGCGGCGCGCGGCGATGCACCTTTCTATCTCCGCGACCGTGCCGTCGGCGGAGCGGCCGTCCACGAAGATCAGCTCCGTGCCGAGCCCCATGCGCGGGACCGTCCGCACGAGCTCCTCGATGTTGCCGCGCTCGTCCTTGCAGGCGACGATCACGGAGACGCGGCGATCCCGCGGCGCGCCCTCGGGGGCGATCCGGGCGACGATCAGCTCGTTCGCCGCGAGCCGCGCGACGAGGGGGAGGTTGCCGATCCAGTCGTTGACGAGATCCGCGAGCACCGGGACCGGCGCCGGGAACAGGAGGTCGCGCCCGCTCTTGATGGACTCGAAGCCGGAGAGCATCAGCAGGTTCTCGAGATCGTCGAGCTGGAGCCAGTTCTGCTGGCGCTGCCTCGGCTTCAGGCCGAGCGCCTCCGCGAACCGCACGAGCGGGCCCCAGAGGTAGTTGAAGTCCGTGACGATGATCCGGGTCCGCTCGTGGCACAGCCGGTGCACGGACGCGAGGACGCGCTGGACGTCGACGAGATCCCCGGTCACGTTGGACAGCACGACGAAGTCGAACCGCTCCTCGAGGGCGAGCCCGGCCGCGTCCGCGACGACGAAGGTCAGCTCTGGGTGCCGCCCGCGGGCGATCGCGATCATCTCCTCGCTGAAGTCCACGCCGACGCCCCGCGACGGCTCGAGCAACGCGAGGAGGTCCCCGGTTCCGCAGCCGACGTCGATCACGGACGATCCGGGCCGCACGTTGAAGCGGATCGCCTTGTGCAACCGCTCGCTGTAGTAGCGCTTCATAGGGCCGGGCGCCGCGTGGTCCCCGGCGACCGCGTCGAAGAAGCGGCGCCGCTGCTCCGCAGCCCGGGCGTCGCGCTCCGGAACGGGATTCGGCATCGTCTGTCGGGCCTCCTCGTCGATCTTCATCGTGTACGCTGGCGCTTTTTACAAGCCGTTTCGTCCGATTTGGGGCTGGACTGACACTCGAGTCTAGTGGTAGGGAGAAACCGGCTTCGAGGTGAAAAGTGGCGCGAAACCCGAAAATCGACGATCGACCCCGCTACCTGGGCATCGACATCGGCGCCGAAACGGTCAAGGTCGCCGAGCTGACGCGCGAGGCCGACGGTTCCCTGATCTGGACGCGGCGCGCATCGGCGGAGCACTTCAAGGATCCGGTCGGGACGCTCGGCCGGCTGATCACCGACATGCGGCCCGACACGGCGGCCGGCGCGGCGATCACCGGGAGGATGAGCCGCAGCGCCCGCCTCACGCGGATCCCGGGGAAGCAGGCGCAGATCGCGGCCTACCAGCTCCTCTTCGACGACGGGCCGGCGACGGTCGTGTCAATAGGCAGCCACGGCTTCTCCGTCCTGGAGCTCCGCTCGACGCACGCGGAGGTGTTCCGCGAGAACACGCGCTGCTCCCAGGGCACGGGCAACTTCCTCAGGCAGCTCGTCGAGCGGTTCGACATGACCATCGAGGCGGCGAGCGACCTGTGCAACGACGTGGAAGATCCCGCGCCGCTGTCCGGCCGCTGCCCGGTGATCCTGAAAACCGACATGACGCACCTCGCCAACAAGGGCGAGCCGGCCGCCCGGATCCTGGCCGGGCTGTTCGACGCCGTGTGCGAGAACGTCGAGGTGCTCATCAAGCCGCGCGTGAGCCCGAAGCGGCTGACGCTCATCGGCGGCGTCGCCCGCTCGGCGCGCATCCGCGATCACTTCGCGCGGTTCGCGGCGAGGCACGGGATGGAGATCGTCCCGCCGGCAGGGGACGACGGGCTGTACTTCGAGGCCGTGGGCGCCGCGGCGATCGCCGCCGGGAACGCCGCGCCGATGCTCCGCTCCGACGACTGGTTCGGCCCGCCCGAGTCCGACGAGCTCGACGTGCTGCCGCCGCTCTCGCGCTACCTCGACAGGGTCAAGCGGCTCGAGGCCCCGAAGATCGCGGCCGGCACCGGCCCCGTGGTGCTCGGCTTCGACATCGGCTCGACCGGCTCGAAGATCGTCGCCCTCGACGTCGCGACCCGCGAGCCCGTGTGGGAGTCGTACCTGAACACGAACGGCGCGCCGGTGAAGGCGGCGCAGGCGCTGATGGAGCGGTTCACGCAGAGCGCCGTCGCCGCGCGGAAGGTGGTCGCGGTCGGCGCCACCGGCAGCGGCCGCGAGATCGTGGGCTCGCTCATGACGACCTGCTACGGCGCGGGCTCGGTGTTCGTGCTGAACGAGATCGCGGCGCACGCGGAGGGGGCGCTCCACTACGATCCGCGGGTCGACACGATCTTCGAGATCGGCGGCCAGGACGCGAAGTACGCCCGCCTGGCGGGCGGCCGGGTCATCGACGCGGCGATGAACGAGGCGTGCAGCGCCGGGACCGGATCGTTCATCGAGGAGCAGGGCAAGAAGTTCGCCGGGATCCGGGACGTGGTCCACCTCGCCGAGGAGGCGCTCGCCGCCGGCCACGGCGTGTTTCTCGGACAGCACTGCAGCGTCTTCATGGCCGAGATCATCGACGAGGCGGTCGCCTCGCACGTCCCCCAGCGGAGCATCGTCGCGGGCATCTACGACTCGATCATCCAGAACTACCTGAACCGCGTGAAGGGCAGCCGGTCGGTCGGGGAGGTCGTGTTCTGCCAGGGCATGCCGTTCTCGTCGGACGCGCTCGCGGCGGCCGTGGTGCGGCAGACCGGCGCGGAGGTCATCGTCCCGCCGAACCCGGGCACGATCGGCGCGCTCGGCATCACCCTGCTCGCCCTCAAGGAGCTCGACGTCGCCGCCGCGGCGCCGCTCGAGCCGCAGCGCTTCCTCGACGCGAAGGTCGTAAAGAAGGACGTCTTCGTCTGCCGCTCGACACAGGGCTGCGGCGGCGCCGGCAACCGTTGCCGCATCGACCGCATCACCACGGTCGTGGACGGGAAGGAGCAGCGGTTCACCTGGGGCGGCGGCTGCTCGATGTACGACAAGGGAACGCACAAGCGGAAGCTCCCGGACCGCACGCCGGATCCGTTCCGCGAGCGGGACGAGCTCATCCAGGCGATCCGCGGCCGCCTCTCGACCCCGCGGGGCCGCAAGACGATCGCGATCACCGACGAGTTCGCGCTGAAGACGCTGTTCCCCTACTTCGCGACGTTCTTCCACGAGTCGGGCTTCGACCCGGTGTTCTTCTTCGGCGCGGACCAGACGATGCTAAAGCGCGGCATCGAGGACGCCAACGTCCCGTTCTGCGCGCCGATGCAGCAGTACCACGGCCTCGTGAGCGCCATGGCCGAGGCCGGGACCGATCTCATCTTCCTGCCCATGCTGCGCGGCATCCAGCGGATTCAGCGGGAGCCGTGGGCGCGCCTGTGCCCGATCGTCCAGGGGAGCGCCGACATCCTGAAGTGGGACCTCGGCCAGATCCGCGCGCGGATCGTCTCGCCCGTGATCAACATCGGGAAGGACAACTTCCGATCCAAGCTCTTCGTCGACTCGATGGCCGCCCTCGCCGCCGATCTCGACGTCCCGGAAGGGGTCTGGCGCAAGGCGCACGAGGCCGCGACGCGGGCGCAGGAGGAGTTCGACGCGAGCTGCCTCGCGCTCGGCGGGCGCGCGCTCGAGTTCGCGACGAAGAACGACATCGTGCCGGTGATCGTGCTCGGGCGGACGTACACGATCCACAACACGGTGCTCAACTCGAACGTCCCGGCGCTGCTCCGGGAGCAGGGCGCGATCCCGATCCCCGTCGACTGCTACCCCGTCGGCGACGACATCCCCCTCTTCCCGGGCGCGTACTGGGGCTACGGCCACCGCAACCTGCGCGCCGCGCACCAGATCCGGCGCACGCCGGGCGTCTACAGCCTGTTCGCGAGCAACTACTCGTGCGGCCCGGACAGCTTCAGCATCCACTTCTTCGGCTACGTCATGGAGGGCAAGCCGTTCGCGATCATCGAGACCGACGGCCACTCCGGCGACGCCGGCACGAAGACGCGCGTCGAGGCGTACCTGTACTGCGTGCACGAGGACCGGAAGCGCGGCGAGGCCGAGCGCGCACCCGGCAAGGATCTTTTGGCGCTCCAGACCGCGAGCGACGGCGTCAAGGAGATCCAGCGCCGCGACGCGATCGTGCTCATCCCCCGGATGGGGCCGGGCGCCGAGGCGCTCGCGGGGGTGCTGCGCGGCCTCGGGATCAACGCCGAGGCGCTGCCCATGCCCGATCAGGAGGCGCTCGACTTCGGCCGACGCCACACGTCGGGCAAGGAGTGCTTCCCGATGGTGATCACCCTCGGGAGCCTCATCAAGCGGGTGACCCGCGAGCCCGACCCCTCGCAGAAGTTCTCCTTCTTCATGCCGACCGCGAACGGCCCGTGCCGGTTCGGCTCGTACGCCACGCTCGACAGGATCGTGATCGAGCGGCTCGGCTGGAAGGATCGCGTCACCCTGTGGGCGCCCATCGACGAGGACTACTTCGAGTCGGTCCCGGACGGCGCCGCGGCGCTCGTCTACGCCGCGCTCACGGCGGCGGACGTCCTGCTCGCCGGTCTGTACTACGCCCGCCCGGTCGAGCGGCAGCCCGGCGCGGCGCAGGCGGTGTGGCGCTACTACATGGACGAGCTCGTCGCCCTGGGCGAGCGGCGCGCCAAGGGGAACCTCTCGTCCGGCGCGGTGATCGCCGAGGCGATGTCCGGCCAGCTCTTCGGCGTCGTCGATCTCCTGCGGCGCGCGTCGCGGGCGTTCACGGGCGTCATCGAGAACCGCGATCTGCCGGAGGTGCTCGTCGTCGGCGAGATCTACGTCCGCTGCGACGCCTACTCGAACAACTTCGTGATCGACAAGCTCGAGGCGCGGGGGATCCGGTGCCGGTTCGCGCCGTTCAACGAGTGGATCGAGTACACGGACTTCCAGGACACCATCAAGACCAAGATCCCGGAGTACGTGAAGGCGTTCCTCCAGGCGTCGATCCAGCACCAGCTGTACATGGCGGGCGCGATGATCTTCGGCTGGCCGAGGCGGACGACCGTGCAGGACTCGCTGCTCGCGGCGCGGCCGTACATCCGGGAACAGCTGTCGGGCGAGGCGGTGCTGACGGTCGGCGGCTCGCTCCACGAGTGGCGCGAGGGGCACATCGACGGCGTCGTCTCGGTGGGTCCGCTCGAGTGCATGCCGAACAAGATCTCGGAGGCCCACTTCTTCCACGCGGCCGAGCGCGAGGGGCTGCACACGCTCACGCTCTACCTGAACGGCGATCCGGTCGACCCCGAGATCCTGGACAACTTCGTGTACGAGATGCGCGCCCAGTTCCGGCGGCGCAAGGCCGGGCAAGGCCTGCCGCCCCCGCCGACGCGCCCGCGGCCGCCGATCTGGAGGCCGCAGAGCCGCATCAACCCGCGCGACGACTGAGCGACGATTTCGGGCAGCAAACGGCCTCCTCCTGGTGTAGAGAAGCTGGGATTGGTGCTGGAAGGAGTCCCATGCCGAGACAATCGCAGAAGGTCGCGGATCGCGTCTGGCTCGTGGGCGGGGGTGACCTGTCCGGGCCGGGGGATTGCCTCTGCTACGCGCTCGACCTGGGAGAGCTCGTGCTCATCGATTGCGGCGTGGGGCCGGGCTGGGATCGGATCTGCGAGAACCTGCACGCCGCGGGGCCCGAGCCGACCTCCATCGCGCACCTCCTCCTGACGCACTGCCACATCGATCACGCGGGAGCGGCGGCCGCCGTGGCCGCGGACACGGGTTGCGCGGTGATCGCCCACGCGCTCGACGCGCCGGCGCTCGAGAAGGGGGACAGGAGGCGCTCCGCCGCGAGCTGGTACGGCACGTCCCTCGCGCCGGTCGCGGTGACCCGGACCGTCCGCGGATCCGGGGAGACGATGGAGCTCCCGCTCGGGGCGCTCCACCTCGTCCACGCGCCCGGACACACGCCGGGATCCCTGGTCGCCTGGATCGACCTCGACGAACCGCGCGGGAGGACGCGCCTCCTGTTCGGTCAGGACGTGCACGGTCCGCTGCACAACGACTTCGGATCGAACCACGAAGACTGGCAGCGCAGCCTGCGCGCCCTCCTGACTCTCGAGGCGGACGTCCTGTGCGAGGGCCACTACGGCGTGATCCGCGGCCGGAACGAGGTGCGGCGGTTCATCGAGCAGTTCGTCGAGGACTGAGCGATCGGATCCGTCGAGCATGAGCGCCCACGCGAAATCCATCCTCTCGGGCCTCTTCGCCATCGCGCTCTGGAGCTGGTCGTTCGCCCTGTCGCGCAGCCTCGCCGAACGGCTCGGCGTCGTGACGGCCGCCGCGGGCGCCTTCCTCGTCGCGGGCGCGATCGGATCGATCTTCGGCGTCGCGACGGGGTGGCACCGCCCCGCCCTGGCAAACCTCCCCAAGCGAAGGATCGCGCTCCTCGGCGGGCTGTTCGCCGCGTACCAGGTGGCGGTCTACGCGGCGCTCGGGACGGCGCACGACCGCGAGGGCTTCCTCGCGGTCACGGTGATCAACTACCTCTGGCCCGGGCTCACGATCCTGCTCGCGATCCCGATCCTCGGCCGGAAGCTCCGCGCGCCCTTGATCCCGGGGCTCGCGATCGCCTTCCTCGGCGTCCTCCTCGGCACGTTCGGCGGGCGCGACGTCTCGGCAGCCGCCCTGCGCGCGGGGCTCGCGCAGAACTCGCTGCCGTACGGTCTCGCGCTGTTCGCCGCCGCCTGCTGGGCGCTCTACTCGAACCTCGTGGCGCGCTGGGCGAAGGGCGCGGGAAGCGGGCTCGTGCCGTTCTACTTCCTCGCCGCGGGCGCCGCGCTCTGCCCGTTCGCGCTCCTCGAGCCGGCGCCGGCGGCGTGGTCGGCCGGGGCGATCGCCGAGCTCGCGGCCCTCGCGATCGGGGTGATGCTCGTCGGCTACGTGGCGTGGGACTTCTCGATGCGCCACAGGGAGTCGGAGCTCGTCCCGGCGCTCAGCTACCTCATCCCGCTGCCGTCGATCGCCGTGAGCGGCGCCTACCTCGGCATCGAGGTGGGCTGGACGCTCTTCGCGGCGGCGGCGCTCGTGATCGCCGGCTCGGTGATCTGCTGGAGATCGGTCGCCGGGACGAGGGAGAGAACCCCCTAGTCGCAGACCGGCTTCGGCGGCGTCGCGGCGGACGCGTCGCACGTCGACGCGGAGCAACCGATCTCGCACGCCTGGCTCGTGTTCGCGCAGAGGAACGACGCGTCGCACTTCGACCCCAGGTCCCAGCACTTCACGTTGGTGGCGAATCCGGGACAGGTGTACCCGCTCAGGTCGCTGTCGACGCACGGGGACAGGTCGGCGCACGACCAGCCATCCAGGGAATCGGTCCCCTCCCCGGCTCCGCCGTCGGCGCCCGACATGCCGTTGCCGACGGGCGCGGCGCTCTCCCAGCAGCCGATCAGCGCGCTGCAGATCGAGGCGACCGCGATGATTCGACGAGAGCCCATGGTGCGTCAATACCCCCGCCGCCGGGGCCTGCAAGCGGCGTTCCAGTCCCCATCGAGACGCCGCTACGCGGGGAAGTACTTCACGCCGGCGAGCCCCGAGAAGTGCTCGTCCTGCGTCCACAGGGTGGCGCCGCCGCTTTGCGCGGTCGCGTAGATCAGACTGTCCGCCAGCGGGAGCCCGAGATCGCCGCCGAGCCGGGCCGCGGCGTAGCGCCTCGTCGCCGCGGTTTCGGCATTCTCTGGAGCCCACATCGAACAAAGGCGAGGTCTTCGAACGCGTGACACGTCGTGACCGCGACACGGCGATTTCCCGAGAGCGCACGCGCGACGATCGGGTATAGTGAGACAATGATCGACTTCGAAACCATCCGACGCATGACCAGGCAGGAGAAGCTCCAGGCGATAGAGACCATCTGGGAAGAGCTCGCCAAGGACGACTCGCAGATCGAGTCGCCTCCGTGGCACGAGGACTCGCTGCGGGAGACCGAGGCGCGCTACGCGGCGGGCGAAGACACCGCCAGCGACTGGGACGCGGCGAAACGAGAGTTGCGGAAGCGGTTCGAATGAGGATCCGGATCCTCTTTTCGGCAATCGAGGATCTCCACCGCGCCAGGTTGTTCTACGAGCGTCAAGGCGAGGGCCTCGGTGAGTACTTCTTCGATTCGGTGTTCTCCGACATCGATTCGCTCGTGCTGTTCGCGGGCATCCACGCCACAGTGTTCGGCCACCACCGGATGCTCTGCCGACGCTTTCCGTTCGCGATCTACTACATGGTCGATGGCGACGTCGCGACGGTCCGCCGCGTTCTGGACCTCAGGCGCGATCCGAAGCGACTCGAGCCGTCGCTCGGAACGCCGAGGCGGAACCCGGGAAGCTGAGCGGCCGCAGGACGCCGCACGGCGGGTGCCCGCTCACCGGAAGTCCCGGCTCTCGGTGACGGCCGCGCCGAGGTCGAGCTTCGGACAGAAGACGCGCTCGGCGATCAGGTGCACGACGCCGTCCTGCCGCTGGATCTCGCCTTCCACGCCGAGGAGCGGCGTCGTCTTGATCAGCACCTCGTGGCGAGCGAACACGTCCTTCCAGCAGACGACGTTCACGAACCCGGTCTCGTCCTCGAGCGTCATGAACACCACGCCGCTTGCGGTCGACGGCCGCTGCCGGCAGATCACCATCCCGGCGTACCGCGCCTTCGCGCCGTGGGAGAGCGCACCCACTCGCCGCGCGTCCGGGAGCCTCATCCTCGAAAGCTGATCCCGGAGCGGCTCGAGCGGGTGGCCGCGGATCGAGAGGCCGGTCACGAGGTAGTCCCACGCGATCGCGTCGAAGTCGCTCGGCGCCTCGAACGCGGGCGTCTCCTCCGCGCGGGGGAGCAGAAGCGCGTCGTCGCGGGATCTCGCCAGCCCGTGCGCGTCCCACAGGGCCTCGCGACGGGGCGCGCCGAAGCAGGCGAACGCGTCCGCCTCGGCGAGCCGCGTGAGGGCGAAGCCCGGGAGCCGGGTGCGCCGCCCGAAGTCGTCGAGATCGCGAAACGGCGCCTCGCCCCGCGCCGCCTCGATCCGCGCGCAGTCCTTCTCCCCGAGCCCCTTCACGTACCGAAGGCCCAACCGAACGGCAGGCAGGCTGCTCCCCTCTCCATCGTCGAGATGGAGAGGGGCCGGGGGTGAGGCGAGCGTGCATGCCCAACCGCTCTCCGCCACGTCCACCGGCAGCACCTCGACGCCGTGCCGTTTCGCGTCCTCGACGATCGTCGACGGCATGTAGAACCCCATGGGCTGCGCGTTCAGCAGCGCGCAGGTGAACTCGGCCGGGAAGTGGCGGCGCAGGTACGCCGTGGCGTAGGCGATGAGGGCGAAGCTCGCGGCGTGGCTCTCCGGGAAGCCGTACTCGCCGAACCCGCGGATCTGCTCGAACACGCGCTCGGCGAACTCGGGATCGATCCCCTTGGCGGTCATGCGCGTGACGAGGCGCTCGCGGTGCATCTCGATGCGGCCCGCCTTGCGCCACGCGGCCATGTCGCGCCGTAAGCTATCCGCCTCGCCGGGCGTGTAGTCGGCCGCGACCATGGCGAGCTTCATCACCTGCTCCTGGAAGAGCGGCACGCCGAGCGTCTTTCTGAGCACCGGCGCGAGCGACGGGTGCGGGTAGACGACGGGCTCGATCCCGCCGCGGCGCCGGAGGTACGGGTGGACCATGCCGCCGGTGATCGGCCCGGGCCGCACGATGCTCACCTCGATCACGAGGTCGTAGAAGCTGCGGGGCTTGAGGCGGGGCAGCATCGCCATCTGGGCGCGGCTCTCGATCTGGAACACGCCGACCGTGTCGCCCCGGCAGATCATGTCGAACGTCGGCGCGTCGTCCGGCGGGATCGTCGCCATGGAGAGCTCGAGCCCGCGGTGCGCGCGGAGGAGATCGAAGCACAGGTGCAGCTGCCGCAGCGCGCCAAGGCCGAGGAGATCGACCTTGAACAGGCCGAGCGCCTCGACGTCGTCCTTGTCCCACTGGATCACCGTGCGCTCGGGCATCGTCCCGTTCTCGATCGGCACGAGGTCGTGCACCGGCTCGTGGCCGAGGAGGAAGCCGCCCGGGTGGATCGAGAGGTGGCGCGGGAAGTCGAGGAGCTGGCCGACGAGATCGAGGAGGTGCGCGTGGGCCGGCACGTCGAGCGGGAGCCCGGCCTGCTCCACCTTCTCGGCCGGCAGGTGGCCGTAGCGCGACACCAGGCGGGCGAGCCTGTCGAGCGCCGTGGCCGGGACGCCGAGCGCGAAGCCGACGTCGCGCACCGCGGACTTGGGCCGGTAGCGCACGACCACGGCGACCATCGCGGCGCGATCGCGGCCGTACTTCGCGTACACATGCTGGATCACCTCCTCTCGGCGCTCGTGCTCGATGTCGAGGTCGATGTCCGGCGGCTCGGCGCGCTCGACGGAGATGAACCTTTCGAACAGGAGGTTCATGCGCACCGGGTCGATCGCCGTGATCCCCAGGCAGAAGCAGACCGCCGAGTTCGCCGCCGAGCCGCGGCCCTGGCACAGGATGCCGCGCTCCCGGCAGAAGCCGACGATCTCGTGCATGGTGAGGAAGTAGCCCGGGTAGTCGAGCTGCTCGATGACGGCGAGCTCCTTCTCGAGCTGCGCGCGCACCGTGTCGGGCACCTCGCCGCCGTAGCGCGCGGCCGCGCCGTCGAACGTCAGGGCGCGCAGCCACTCGGCCGAGGTCGTGCCGTCCGGCAGCCGCTCCGACGGGTAGCGGTACCGGATCTGATCGAGCGAGAAGCCGCACCGCGCCGCGATCTCCGCCGTGCGCGCCACGGCGTCCGGCAGATCAGCGAAGAGCGCGGCGAACGCGGCGGGCGTCTTGAGATCGTGCTCGGCGTTCGGCCGGATGCGCCGGCCCGCGCCCGAGAGCTGCACCCGGTGCCGGATGCACGCGAGCACGTCCTGCAAGGGCCTCCGGGACGCCGCGTGGTAGAGCGTCTCCACGCCGGCGACGAGCGGGATCCCGTACCGCGCGGCCCGCTCCCTGAGGCGCGCCTCCATGGGCGCCTCGTCGGCGCACCTGTGCCGGGCGACGAGCGCGTACAGGCGATCGCCGAACGCCTCCTGGAGCTCCGCAGCCGCAGCGCGAGGCTCGGGCTCGGCGACGATGGCGCCTCGCGCGCCGCCCCAGAGGGCGAGAAGGCCTTCCGCGCGGCGGCAGATCTCGCGCAGAGAGACCGCCGAGCTCCCCTTGGGCCGGGACCTTCGACCCGCGGTGACGATGCGGCAGAGGTTCGCGTACCCCCCGCGATCCTGGGCGAGGAGCACGAGCGTCGACCCATCGTCGAGCGTGAGCTCGGAGCCGATGATCAGCTCGATGCCGAGCTCCTTGGCCTTGAGGTGGGCCCGCACCGCGCCGTACACGCCGTCCCGATCCGTCAGCGCGATCGCCCCGAGCCCGAGCCCGTGCGCCTCGTCGACGAGCTCGTCCGGGTGGCTCGCGCCCTCGAGGAAGGAGAAGTTGCTCTTGCACCAGAGCGCCGCGTAACCAGACATTTGTATGGCATAGCACGAGGCGCGGCGCAGCGCACCCTCCTACGGCTGGTACTTGTACGCCCCCATGTCGACGGTCGCAGTGCTATCATCTGCGTCACGCGTTCCCCTACGGGTCGATCGCGTTCGCCGCGAACCAGTCCCAGAGATCCTGGTTCGTCTGGCCGTAGGTCGACCGCCAGAGCCAGGTGTGGCCGCCGCCCTCCACGGGCGTGAACGTGACGTCCCAGCCGCCCGCCTCGAACGCCTCGTACAGCGCGTTGCCGTACGAGTACGGCACGACCGAATCGGAGGTGCCGTGGACGATCCACACCGGCCGCTTTGGCTCGGCCTCGGCCGGATCCACGCTGCCGCCCGAGGCGTCGTAGCCCGCGTTGATGCCGTACGCCGCGAACGGCGACACCCAGGCGCCCGACGAGATTTCGGCCCCGCCCGACAGCATCGCGGCGAGCCCCGTGAAGCCCGCGCCGCGGGAATGGCCGACCGCGTAGATCATGTCGCCGTCCACCCAGTACGACTCGCGCGTGATTGAGATAACGTCGTACACAAGCTGCAGGTCGTTCTGGAGCGACGTGTCGTTGCCGTCGTCGCCGGGCCAGCCCTCGCCCGCCTCGACGAACCAGCCCGCGTTGAAGCCCCACGGGCCGACCAGGACGAACGCGTTCGCGTCCGCCGTGGCCTCGAGCCCGGTGGCCGCGACGAAGTTCGATCCGGTGTCGCCCGCCCCGTGGAACCCGAACAGCAGCGGCACCGGGCCGTCGGCCATCGCGTCGACCGCCGACTCCGGCACGTACAGCGTGTACGCGCGCTCGACGCCGTCGACCACGATGATCTCGTTGCTCCGGCCCGGCGGGCCGATCTCGTCCGGCGGATCGTCGCCGGTGTCGGTGTCCGCGCCGGAGTCCGCGTCCGAGTCCGTGTCCGCGCCCGCGTCCGCCCCCGCGCCGTCGCCGCCGGCGCCGCACGCCGCGAGCCCCGCGCAGGCGAGCGCCGCGGCCGACAAGAGGATGATCGCCTTCTGCATCTCCGCCCTCCCCCCTTTTGATGATCTCGATATCGATGAGGATAGCAGGAAAGCGCGGCGCCCGCGCGCGGCGTGGCACAAGCTGCGCGGCACGAGGCTCTGCGAGTCGTCCGTCCACAGCAACTCCCGCGATAGGATAATCCAGCTTGATTGGTCTTTTTATCATGATATTATTTCCTCATGGGTCGCATTATCAGAAGGCTGTTGGAGACAAATCTGCCCGCCGGGCGCTCCGCCTTTCTCTGGGGCCCGCGCAAGACCGGCAAGACCTACTGGATCCGCAACAGCTTCGCGCGCCCCGATGACAACGTCATCGATCTCCTCCAGACCGACGTGTTCGCCGAGTACGCGACGCGCCCCGCCCTCCTGCGCGAGAGGTACGCGGGCCGGCGGACGATCATCGACGAGGTGCAGAAGGTCCCGGCGCTGCTCGACGAGGTGCACTGGCTCATCGAGAACCGAGGCGCATCGTTCCTGCTCTCGGGCTCGAGCGCCCGCAAGCTGCGGCGCGGGCACGCCAACCTGCTCGCCGGGCGCGCCTGGCGCTGGGAGCTCGGCCCGCTCTCGCTTCGCGAGGTCGAGGGGTTCGATCTCGCGCGGGCGATGCTGACCGGCCTCCTGCCGCCGCACTTCCTCTCCGACGATCCGGTCCGCGACCTGCGGGCGTACGTCGCCGACTACCTGAAGGAGGAGATCGCCGCCGAGTCGCGCGCCAAGAACCTCCCGGCGTTCGCCGAGTTCCTCCGGGTCGCGGCGCTGACCAACGCGGAGCTGCTGAACGCCGCCAACGTCGCCCGCGAGTGCGGCGTCTCGGCCAAGGTCGTCCGCGGCTACTTCGAGATCCTCGAGGACACGCTCCTCGGCTTCCGCCTCAGGCCGTGGACGCGCGCCCGGAAGCGCCGGACGATCCTCACCGAGAAGTTCTACTTCTTCGACGTCGGCGTGGCGAACCACCTCGCGCGCCGGCAGCCGCTGCCCGGCAGCGCCGATTTCGGCAAGAGCTTCGAGCACTACGTCCTCGAGGAGATCCTCAACTACCGGCGGTACCTGGAGCCGGAGCTCGACGTCTCGTTCTGGAGGACGGCGTCGGGCTTCGAGGTCGACTTCGTCCTCGGCGACATGCTCGCCGCCGTCGAGGTGAAGAGCGGCGGCCGCGTCCACGAGGGCGATCTCCGCGGGCTCAAGGCACTGGGCGAGGAGCACGCGGTGAAGCGCCGGCTCGTCGTCTGCGACGAGCGCGAGCCGCGCCGCCTGGGCGACATCGAGATCGTGCCGTGGCGGCTCTTCGTCGATCGCCTGTTCGACGGCGAGCTCACGCGGTGAGCTGCGCGGAGTGGCACAACCTGGGCCATCGGGTGGAGGGCGGCCGAGCGGAGAACCCGCCGCGATCGTTGGATTTTTTCTTCGGGCGACGGCGCCGCCCGCCCTGGCCCGGGGTTTGCTGCAGTGGAGGGCCATGAGACACGAACTCGCGAAATCTGCTGTCGCGGCGCTCGCCGTCGCGTGGGTGCTCTGCGGCTGCTTCGACGACCCGGACGGCGACCTCGACCCGGGCGGCGACCTCGACTCGGACACCGACACCGACATCGACTCCGATAGCGACACAGACGCGGACGCGGAGTGTGGCGAAATCGACGCGGAGTGCTGCGAATCGATCCCCGCTTGTGCGGCAGGGTTGACGGGGGTCCACTTGGCGGGAGGAGGCTGCGCCTGTTTCTTGCCCTGTGCACCGGACCACTGCACCGACGACCTCGATCTCTGGGGAGGGAGCGCCGTGCCCTGCTACGACGTCAGCGACGGAAGTGGCATCGGCGCCTGCTTCGCGGACGAGGATTTCGCGCCGGTCGAAGAATGCCCGACCGAGATCTGCACCACGCCGAGCGGCTACACGGACGGCATCTGCCTCTCGGACGGCGTGAACGACTACTGCATGAGGCGCTGCGAGCCGCAGGCGGGCACCTGCGACGGCGCGCACTCCTGCGGTGTCGTCCTCGACGTCACAGACGACCTCATCGCCGGCGTCTGCCTCCCGAACTGAGCGCCCCCGGCGCCGGCCGCGTGCTATACTCCCCCACCGTGACGACCCTCGAGAACCGCTCGATGCTGCTCCGCTCCGTGCGCGTGAACCGCGAGCACATCAGCTACCTGAAGTGGCTGCTCGAGTCGCACGACGGGCTCGCGACGCCGACCACGCGCGACGGCGCGCCGGACGTCGTCGATCTCCTCGTGGCGCCCGACCTCGAGGGCGAGCTCGAGGCGCTGCTCGACGCGCTCGTCGACGAGATCGGGCTCGAGCGGGTCGCCCCGCCCGCGGTCTCCCCGCTGTAGCGATGGCCGGCACCCTCCTCCACGTGACCCTGGCGACGCGCGCGGCCGAGATCGCCGACGACGCCGGCGCCCGCGCCATCGCGCGGCGCCACCCGCACGACTACGCCCTCGGAGCCGTCCTCGTGGATCTCCCGTACTACGATCGCCTCGCGCGCACCGCGCTGCGCCTCGCGCTCGGGAGGCCGCTGCGCTACCACCCGTTCGGCGCGGCGCTGCACCGGCGCTCGCCCGCGGGCCTCTGCCTCGCGCTCCTCGAGACCGCGAAGAGCCCCGCCGAGCGGGCCGTCGCGCTGGGCGCGCTCACGCACCATGCCGTGGACCTCGCCTTCCATCCGGAGATCGAGCGCCGCGTCCGCGATTCGGGGGGGGGCGGCGATCTGGACGGCCTCCACAAGAGAATCGAAGACGACATCGATCTCCATTGCCACTACGACCTGCTCGGGACGAGCGGCATCGGCACCGGGTACGCGCGGCGGGCGCTCCTCCTCGAGCCCGAATCGGACTGGACCGGGCTCGCACGCGCCGCGATGCTGCGGATCCACGGCGAGGCGCCCGCGGCGGCGCAGCTCTCTGCGTGGCGGTCACGGCTCGCGCTCTTCGGGCTCGCGAGCTCGCGGCCCGGCATACCGTGGGTGCGGACGCTCCCGGCCGACGACCCGGATCTGCTCGAGCGCTCGATCGCCCTCGCGGACGAGGCGATCGCCACGGCGGCGGCGTACATCGCGTGCGGCGCGCGGGTCCTCTCCGGTTCGACGGACCGCGGGGGCTTCTTCGCCGTGGTGAAGGACGTCTCGATCCTCGACGGTGGGGCTGCGGAGCCCGCGGTCCCGGGCTAGCGGTCCTCTCCCTCCGCGAGCGCCCGCTCGATCTCGGCCGCGATCTCCGGGCGATATCCCGCCGTCCCCCGGGCGAGGGTCAGCGCCGCGCGGCCCAGCGCCCGGTAGATCCCGAGCGCCTCCTTCGAGCCCGCGATCGCCTCGACGTGCCTGCGCACCGTCTCCGCGTCGCCGCGCCGGATGGGTCCGCTCAGGCTCGCCTCGAGGCCCCGTTCCCCGCACGCCGCGAGCGCGCCCGAGGCGAGCGCGACGAGCAGCCGCTCCGCCTCTCCCGGATCGATCCCGCGCTCGACGAGCACCCCCCGCGCCGCGGCGACGAGCGCGACCGCGCAGTTGCTCGCCATCACGGCGGCCGCGTGGTAGGCGGCGCGCGCCTCGCCGGGGATCCGCACCGCGAAGCCGCCGAGATCCCGCGCGAGCGCCTCGCCCGCCGCGAGCGCGGCCTGATCGCCGGAGATCGCGAAGCCGCAACCGGGCCGAAGCGGCGTGACCTCGCCGGGCGGAAAGGCGCACGCCGGGTGCAGCGTCCCGAGCCCCTTCGCCATTCCGGAGAGCGCGCCGAGCGCGCTCGCGGGCTCCCGGCCGTCGCAGTGCAGCCAGATCTGGCAGGCGTGGGCGGCAGGAGCGCGCGCCGCCGCCGCCGCGACGCTCCCGATCTGCCCGGCCGGGACCGCGACGAGGACGAGCTCGGCGCGCGACGCCGCGGCGCCGCCGAGATCACCGAGCGCCTCGACGCCGAGCGCCGCCGCCGCGGAGCGGGCCCGCTCGTCCGCCGTGTCGTGCACGCCCGTCACGCGGTGCCGCTTCGATCCCGCGATCGCGCGGGCGAGCGACGCACCGACCGCGCCGCAGCCGATCACGAGCACCGATCTCACGTGCCGCCCCGGTAGAGGCCGTGCCTCAGGAGGTACTCCGCCACGCGCGCGGGCAGGAGCTCCCGCGGATCCGCGCCCGCGGCGATCCGCTCCCGGATGGAGGACGAGCGGAGATCCGCGGGTGCCGGAAGTGCGGGCAGAGGGATGGCCGGCACGCCCCGTCGCGCCACGTAGATGGGAGGCGCGCGGCGTTCGATCTCCTCGTACCTGTACCACTTCTCGCGCTCGAAGAAGATGTCGCCGCCCACGACGAGCCGCAGCCTGTCGCCGGGGCGGGCCGCCTCGAGCGCCTCCACGACGTCGAGCGTCCGGCCGGGGTTCGCGAGCGTCTCCTCGATGCGCGAGACCTCCATGCGCGACTCGTCGGCGACCAGCAGCTCGCACATCGCGACCCTGTGCGCGAACGCGGCCGGGCACTTCGTGAACGCGTGCCGGAAGCACGGCACGAACAGGATCCGATCCGCGGCGCCGTGCTCGAGAACGATCCGCGCCAGCTCCAGGTGCGCGGCGTGCGGCGGATCGAAGGTGCCGCCGAAGACGCCGACGACCGGGTGCGACGCCCCGCTCAAATCCCCATCCGCTGCCTGAGCTCGACGTGGATCTTGCTGAAGACGAACTGCATCAACCTGCCGAGGCCCGGAACCTGCTCGAACGGGGCCGTCTGTCTCCCCGACAGGACGCGCAACGCGGTGATCGCCGCGCTGAAGGTCCCGGCCGACATGAACCCCGCGCGGTCCCCGACGGCCATCACGCTCTCGCGCAGCTGCGCGTGCTCGAGCGCCGGCGCGCAGTCGAACGACAGGGGCTGGATGCGCTCGACGAGCTTCGCGGTGATCGCGGGCCGCAGGCGCTCGACCTCGGTGTTCAGCGCCCGCGGATCGACGCCCGGGAGCTCGAAGCTCGGGATGGAGAGCTTGACGCAGCAGGCGACGAGCAGCCGCAGCTGCTCGTTGGTCAGCATCGTCGCGAGCGCCAGGCCGTTCCTGCACAGACCGAGCGCCGCCGCCGCCGCGAAGCGGAGCACCGGCTCCTCCTGGATCCCGGTCAGCACCTTCGGCACCAGGATGGCCGGCGGGGATCCGGGCGCCACGCGGATCTCGCCGATCTCGGCGGCGTAGACCGGCGGCTCGCCCTTGACGCCGAACATCGGCGCGTACTGCGCCACCATCTGCGCCAGCGCGTGCCGCTTGTCCAAGCGCGCCGCGCCCGAGGTCGCGATGTTCTTCGCGTTGAGGCCGAGCAGCTTAGAGACCGCGTCCTCGATGACGAGCAGCGTCCCCCGCATGCCGGGCGTCACCTCTTTCGGGCAGAGGAAATCGTCGATGGTGCCGTCGCCGACGCGGGCGCCGACGTTCCACCAGGGCTCCGCGCGGTTCGTCTTGTACTTCTCCGGAATCTCCGCGCCCATCATGGAGAGCGCCGTTTCGGCCATCGCGGCGAGATCGTCGTCGGCCTTCATCGAGAGGATCGCGAGCAGGTTCGAGTACAGCGCGACCTCGCCGGGAGACTCTCCGACCGCGTTCGCGTTGGTCACGAGCGCCTGATCCAGGAGGACGTTGAGTGCGAGCGAGTCCCGCTGCCTCGAGTAGATCGCGGCGAGGCTCTCCACGGGCCGGACGTCCAGCGGGGCCGCCCGCCGCACCTCGTTGAGCATCTGCTCCGCCTCGCGCGGTCGGTTGAGGTGGCGATCGAGGATCTCCGCGAGGGCGACCGTCTTCGCGGTGCGCACGAACGGATCCGACGTCATCGTGATGAGGTGCTCCAGCGCCTGCGCGGCGCGGGGCCAGTTCTGCAGCTGGGCGTAGACCTCCGACAGGCGCTCCATCGCGTCGAAGTGCCCGCGCTCCCAGCCGAGGACCTTGACGTAGCACTTCTCCGCGAGATCCGGCCGCCCGCCGTGGAACTGGTACAGCGTGCCGAGCTCGTAGAACAGCCCGACGCCGACCACCGGATCGTCCTGCGTGTGGCGCGCGGCCTCCATCAGGTGCGTGATCGCCTCGGCCCACTCCCCGTCGCGCTGCCGCAGCCCCGACAGGGCGCGCCGCGTGTCGACGTCCGCCGGGTAGATGGCGACGATCCGCTCGAGGGCGTCCTTCGCACCGGCCGCGTCGCCGCGCCGCTCGCGCACCTCCGCGAGCTCGATGAGCAGCTCCCGCTTCTCGGCGGAACCCTCCACGCCCGTGAGTCGCGCCTCGATGACGTCGTCGGCGTAGCCGAGATCCGCTGAGCCGGGGATGAGCCGCCGCGCCGCGGCGTACACCTCGTCGTCCCCGGGGACCTCGCGCAGGACCGTGAGGGCGAGCTGCCCTCCGAGCGAAACGTCGTGGACCTCGTCCGCGGCGATCCGCGCCGCCTCGAGCAGGTAGGCTCGCCGCCGCGCCGGCAGCATGGTGAGCTCCGCCATCCGTCGCGTCGTCCAGAGGAGCCCGCTCGAGTCGCCCGCGGCGTGCTGGAGGCGCTCGAGGCCGAGGAGGTCGTACTGGGACTCCGGGCTCAGCTCGAGGGAGCGCGTGCGGACGGCGAGCGCCTCGGCGATCTGGCCGGCGTCCTCCAGCGCGTCGGCGAGCCGGGAGACGTTGACCGCGGCCGCGCGGGGTCCACCCGCGAGCCGCCGCAAGCACGCGAGGCTCTCCTCACTCGACTCGGCGCGGGCCTCGAGCTCCGCCGCGGCGTACAGCGACGCCGGGCTCCTCTCGGCGAACACGCGGATCGAGTTGATCGAGAGCGGCGACAGGCGGAACGAAGCGGCCGCAGCCGCCGCAGCGTCCCTTTCATCGTCGACCGCCAGCGCGACGTTGTAGAGCGTGCCGACGAGATCGTCCTCGCGCTCATGACGTGCGAAGCGGATGATCAGGGACGCGAGCGTCGAGCGGTGTCCCGGCAGCCTGTTCGCGACCTCGATCTGCGACAGCACGGCGGATGACTCGTCGTTCCCGAAGTGCCTGTCGATCTCCGCGAGTCGCGCGTACGCGTGCGCCTCCTCGGCCGGCGTCTGCGCGTTCTTCAGCCGCTCGAGGTACGCGCTCGACACCTCGCTCCACCGACCGCTCGCGAGCCTCGCGTCGGCGAGCCCGCGTTCCAAGACGGGATCCCCCGGGAGCGCGTCGCAAAGCCATTCGAAGCAGCGCAGCGCCAGCGCGGGATCTCTGTGCAGGCACGAGGACGCGATGGCGAGGACGTCGTCGGCGGACAGGTCGTCCCCGGGCGCGAGCTCGAATTCCCCAGCCTCGATCGGGAGGTCGGCCGGCCCGTCGACGGCGAGCCGCAGCGCCGTGACAGCGAGCGCCTTGTCCCCCCTGTCGATCCGCACCGCGGCGCCGAGCGCCCGTCCGGCGCGCTCGACCTCACCCGCCACGGCGAAGTGGACCCCGGCCGCGACGAGGTTGCGGCACCGCGCGGCCTCGTCCGCGCACGACCCCGCCGCCGCGAGCCACGCCCGGGCGGTTTCGGCGTGGTTCCCGCCGATCCGCTCCAGCGCGTACAGCGCGAGCCCGCAGGTCGGGCTCTCCCGGAGCGCCTCGCCGTAGAGCTCCTCGGCGCGCTTGGGATCGGAATCGAAGAGGTGGCGCGCCGCCCACGCGAGGTGCCACGACCGCGCGTCCGGATCCTCGGCGACCGCCGCCTCCGCCAGCGAGACCTCGGCGAGCGCCGCCCCCGCACGCCGGTGCAGGCGGATCAACGAGGCCAAGGGCGGGGTCGCGGGCGTGGGCATCGCCGCGCCGAGCGTCTCGAGCGCGGCCTCCGGATCCCGCAACGCGTTCCTCTGCAGCGTCGCGCGCGCGACCGCGATCTCGGGGATCGCGTCCGCGTTCGCCGCGTCCGCCTGGATGACCCCGAGCGCCCGCGCCGCGATCTCCGGCCTCCCGTTCGACAACGCGGCGCCGAGGGCGAGCGCCGGCGCTTCGTTCAACCCCTCGAAGAGCGCTTCGGCGTCTTCGCGGTCGTCCGGGGCGAGGAACCCCGCGAGCGCCGCCGTGCGGCTCGCCCCCGCCCGCGCGCCAAAAGACGAAGCCGAGGTTCCGCCCGCGCGCCTGTCAACGAGCAGCGCGCTCTCCTCGAGCCCCTCGGCCAGCCACGGTGTCGCGACCCGTTCCGCGCCGATCCGCGCCGCCGCCGCCTCCGCGCCCCGGTCCGACCTCCTGAGCGACTCGACGAACGACAGATCCCAGCTCTCCCCGCCCGCCGCGACCCCGCGATCGCCCGGGGGGCCCTCGGCCTCGGCGCAGGCGCGGTACGCCGCCCGCAGCCGCGCGAAGCCCGCCCCGAGCGCGCCGGCGGACGCCGTTCGCTCGAGCGCCCCGAGCGCGGCGCTGACGGCCGGCGCCTCGCCGCCCCGCATCGCGAGCCGGACGCCGGCCCACGCAGCCGCCGCGGAGCCTTCGGCGGCCGCCCTCTCCGCGCACGCCGCCGCCGTCTCGGTTCGGCCGCGACGCTCCTCGACGACGACGAACGCCATCGCCATCGCCTCGGCGAGCGCGGGATCCTCGCAGCTTCGGGACAGGACCTCGAGCGCCTCGGCCAGGTCGTCGTCGTCGCCGCTCGCGCCCGCCAGCCCGAGCATCAAGACGCGGAGCTGCGGCGAATCGGGGACGCGCCGCAGCCCGGCGCGCAGCGTGTCGGCTGCCTCGCCTACGTCGCCGTCCAGGATCTCTCGCGCGGCCTTCTCGAGCGTCAACGCGATGCATGACCCGTCTTC
>JALNZK010000040.1 GCA_023229365.1 Pseudomonadota bacterium
AACACTTTGGAGTCACCGCGAGTGCCCGGGGTCGATTCGCACGGACTCTGCACACCGCGGGGAACATCCAGGCGGGGCGCATATTGCATAGCTCCTTTGGAACCTCGTGGCCAGTTATTTTTTTTTTAATAGGCTACTTCGCCCCGGCGAACGCGACGAACGCGTCGTAGAGCGCATCGGCTTTCGAGATCTAGCCGAACGAGAAGCCGAGCGACAGCTCCGCGCCCCAGAACCGCTGGCCGACGATCCCGATCTCTCCCGCCGCGGCGACGAAGAACCACTCGCGCACGTACAGCCGGGCGCCGACCCGCGCCGAGAAGCCGAACGAGCACGCCCCGTACCCGACCGTCTCGCCGTCCACCACGAGCTCGGTGCTCACCCAGTCCACCTCGCCGATGAGGTCGACGAACGGCGCGAACCGCCCGATCGCGATCTCGCCGCCGATGCCGAACCGCAGCTCGTACGGTCGGATCTTCTGCACCGCGATCTCACGCTCGACGCCGGCCACGTCGTAGGAGCGCCGCGTGTCCGCGGGCTCGAACGACGCGAACGGGAAGTCGACGCCGGCCGTCATCCGCACGTGCGACACGACGAGCCGCAGGTCGTACCGGAGCCCGAACACCGTGCAGTCGTCGTACGGCGCCTGGCCGAACGGCTCCACGAGCGCCTTGACGCCCGCGACGCCGCCGCCCCCCTTCTCGTGCGCGAAGCTCTCGCCGTCGTACCGCCGCGCGCCGGCGATGAACCCCATCGTGAGCTCGAAGTGGTCGAGCTCGTCGTCGTCCTCCACGATGGTGGCCGGCCCGGCGTCGTCCTCCTCGGCGGCGGCCGGATCCACCGCGGCGCAGATCGCCGCGCCGAGCAGCAGTCCGATAATCGTGCGCGTTTCCATGGCGTCACCTCCGCGGCGAGGTGATGCTCACGCCGTGCCAAAATGGTGCGAAGCGCCCGACGCAGCCGGCCATCCGCGGGACTCCGTGCGAATCCTGCGGGGCGCGACGCGCGTGCGAAGCGCCGTACGCGTGGCAGCCGCGCCACACCGTGACCGCACGGCACAGGCGGAGCGCCGCCGCGCCCCGGTGCCCTTCTTGCGCTAGAGATCGACGCCGACGTTGAGCATGCCGTAGACGATGAGCTGGTCCGCGAAGCCCAGCCCCTCGAGGTTGGTCCAGGCGAAGCCGACCGCCGGGGTGAGGTAGAAGACGCCCGTCGCGTACCAGGTCAGGCCGGCCTTGACCCCCACGTCGAAGGTGTTGTCCTGCATCTTCTCATCCGCGCGGAGCCACGCCTTGTAGCCGAACGACGCGCCGAGATCGAGGCTCAGGGTCTCCGCCTCGTCGAGCACGAACGATCGGCCGACGCTCGGGCTGAGGTAGAGGTAGCTGTACTCGGCGATCGCGTCCTGGACGCCCGCCATGTACGTGACGGTCAGCCCGAGGTCGACGGCCGTCGACCAGGTGATCGACGCGCCCGGCTCGAGCCAGATGGGGGCGCCGCGGGTGAGCGTCACGTCCTCGTCCGCGAACGGGTAGAGGTAGGCGTACAGCTGCAGGCCGAGCGCGACCGTGTCGGTCAATCCGAACTCGTAGGTCGCGAAGAGGTCCTGCTCGGCGCCGACGCCGGCGTCGATGTTGTCGCGCAGGTTGGGGCCGTTGAGCTGGAACGCGGCCCACCAGCCCAGGGAGAGGCCGGTGTCGGCGACGCTCCAGGTGACGCCCGGCGCGAGCAGTGTGTGCGGATCGAGCTGCGCGCTCTCCTGGAACAGGTTCAGGCCGCGGAACACGTAGTGGGTCGCGAAGCCCAGGTCGAGGTTGATGCCCGCCCCCTCGTCCGCCGAGTCCTCGGCCGGCGCCTCGGCCGCGGCTTCGGAGGGCTCCGTCTCCGCGAGCGCCGACGACTGCGCGGCGAGGCACGCCGCGATGAACGCGCAAGACGCCGTTTTCGATGTCATGTCCGACTACTCCTCTCGCCGCTCGAGGCGGCACTCGGGAGGCGGGCAGGACGGCGTGCCAGCGGTGTCGAAAAAGAACTCTTCGGGGACGTAGAGGTTGCGCACGGCGCGCTCGTGGGCGTCCGGCATGTATTTCACCCAGAGCTTGATCGGCACCTCCGCGAGGTCGGCGCACGCCGGCGCGCGGCACAAGCTGAGCACGAAGTCCATGAAGTAGCGCACGTTCGTCGCGAGGTGGCCGTTGTAGTCCTGGAGCCCCCGCTGCACCCGGACGCGCTCCTCGTGCATGCTGCGTCCGATCTCCGACTCGAGCAGCTCCTCGAAGCTCGCGACGATCATCTCGAGGCGGACCGTGTCCTCGGCGCTCTCGACGAACGCCCGGTACTCTTCGGCGACCGTGTCCCGATCGAAGCCGCGGAACGACAGGACGCGCAGGAAGGAGTCGTCGGGCGGCGCGGCGAGGAGCCGGGCCTTGGGCAGCGCGAAGGCGAGCTTCAGGTTGATGCCGTTGTAGTGCCCGACGTGGTGCTCCTCCTCGGCGATCTCGACCCCCGGCGTCGCGGCGAGGAGATCGCGAAACCCGCCGAAGGCGTCCGGCTCGACGATCACCTTGACCCCCGCCACGTCCGGGATCTCGAGCTCCGGGAGCTCGGACTGGATCGTCCCCTGCTTGATGCTCTTCAGGAGCCGGCGCTCGGCGTGGTTGAACTCCTCGACCATCATCTCCTGGGGCGTGATGAGCTGATCCTTGGAGATCCCCAGGCTCCGCGCGCGCTCCTCGGCGAGCACGTCGGCGTTCGCGCGGATGCGGCCGAGCATGAAGTCGATGATCCGCCGCGAGCCCTTCTCGGCGATGCGCCGGATCCGCTTGATGCGGGAGGAGCCGACGAACCGCGCCGAGTCGTCCGCGCCGTTGACGTAGATGGCGCCGTCGATCGGGGTGTCCCGGTAGTAGTCCTCCGGGAAGCGTCGGTAGCGCTCGAGCATCTCCTCGACGCGCGGGTTCACGTACTGCGGGTGCGCGACGATGAAGTCCTTGAGCTGCCCCTTGAGCCGCACGGAGTAGCGCGTCGGATCGATCCCGTGAAACGCATGGAGAACGTCGCGCGCGAACCAATCGATCCACAGGCGCGCTATGTACGAATTGAAATTGATGATGGTCTTCAGGCGCATGACGTCGCCTGGCGCGGGCCTGTCGACCATCCAGCGCGTGAGGATCTCGGACAGCGCCGAGCGGTGTACGAAGCCGTCGATCAAGAGCATGGACGCTGCGTACCACTACTCGGCGGTCGTTGTCGAGCTTGGCTCGGAGCGCATCTGCCACAGGCGGATGCCGCCGATCCCCTGCAGATCGTGGGTCGCGGTCACGACGCACCCGTTCGCGGCGTAGAAACCCACGTTCGACTCCTTGTCGGTCTCGAGGCACATGGGGACGCGGTCCGCGGCGGCGATCTCGGCGAGGCGGGAGAACAGCGCCCGGCCGAGCCCCCGACCCTGGCGTTCCGGGGGCACGCCGAGGAAATACAGGTACCAGTGCGGCTGTGCGGGGTGGAGGCGGCTCAGGATCCCGTCGTACCGCGCGAGCCGGACGAACGGCTTCGGCCCGATCGTGAGGAAACCGAGGCCGGAGCGCACCCACCGGAAGAACGGCAGCGGCCACGCGCCGGGGGGGTACGCGATCGCCGCGCCTTGGATCTCGCCGTCGGCGCGCGCCGCGAGCACGCGCCCGAAGGACAGCGCGCCGAGCGTGACCGAGGAGAGCCCGCGCCGGAAGCGGCGCCGGATCGCGTCCTCCGGCACACCCTCGAAGGCGAACCGCATCGACGGAAGGTCCCAGAGCGCGTCCGTGAGCACGCGAGCGACCTGCTCCGCGTCCTTCCGGTCGATCTCCCCTACGCTGCACGCGATGGACGTCATGGGACCCACCGTAAGGATACCGCGCGGGCGCCGCGGCACCACGTGGCCCGCGTCTTTTTGGAGAAAATCCTGCCGCGGCTGTCGTATGCTGCCCCCATGCCGGACGCGAAGCAGGCCGTCGGCGCGCGCTACGCGGCGCTGATCCGCGAGATCGCGGCACACGACCGGGCGTACTACGTCCTCGCCGCGCCGACGATCGGCGACCGTGACTACGATCGCCTGTTCGCCGAGCTCGCCGAGCTCGAGCGCGCGCACCCGGAGCTCGCGCGGCCGGACTCGCCAACGCGGCGGGTCGGCGGCGAGCTCGCGGCCGGGTTCGCCCGCGTCCGCCACCTGCGGCGCATGTACAGCCTCGACAACAGCTACAGCGAGGACGACGTTCGCGAGTTCATGGCCCGCGCCCGCGAGGCGCTCGGCGGCGCGAAGGTCGCGTGGGTCGTCGAGCCCAAGCTCGACGGCGCCTCCATGGAGCTCGTCTACCAGGGCGGCTCGCTCGCGCTCGCCCTGACGCGCGGGGACGGCGTGGAGGGCGAGGACGTCACGACAAACATCCGCACGATCCGGAGCCTGCCGCTCGGCGTGCCGTGCGGCGGCGAGGTGATCGCGCGCGGCGAGGTGTTCATCGACAGCGCGGATCTCGAAGCCGTCAACGAGGTGCGCGAGGCGGCCGGGGATCCGCCGTTCGCGAACCCCCGCAACGCGGCGGCCGGATCGCTCCGGCTGCTCGATCCGAAGGAGGCGGCCCGGCGCCCGCTGCGCATCTTCCTCTACGAGCTCGTCGCCGCGCCCGATCTCCCGGAGACCCACCTCGGGTGCCTCGCGCGGCTCGAGGCGCTCGGGCTGCCGGTGCACGGCATGCAGCGGGCGTGCGGCACCGACGACGACGTCATCGCCGCGCTGGGCGCGTTCGCCGCGGCCCGCAAGGCGCTCCCGTTCGACATCGACGGCGCCGTGGTGAAGGTCGACCTTCTCGCGGCGCGGGAGAAGCTCGGCTCGACCGCGCGGTTCCCGCGCTGGGCGGCGGCGTACAAGTTCGAGACCGAGAAGGCCGAGACGAGGCTGCTCGACATCGCGGTGCAGGTCGGCCGCACCGGCGCGCTGACGCCGGTGGCGGTGCTCGAGCCCGTGGCGCTCGCCGGCACCGTCGTGAGCCGCGCGACGCTGCACAACGAGGACGAGATCCGCACCAAGGACATCCGCGTCGGCGACACGGTGATCGTCGAGAAGGCCGGGGAGATCATCCCGCGGGTCGTCGGCGTGGCGCGGGCGTCCGACGCGCGTCGCGGCCCGCCGTTCTCGATGCCCGCGGCGTGCCCGGCGTGCGGCGCGCCGCCGTCCCGCGGCGAGGGGGAGGCGCGCTGGCGCTGCCCGAACCGGCTCGCGTGCCCCGGGCAGCTCAAGGCGTCGCTCCTGCACTTCGCGTCCCGCAAGGCGATGGACATCGAGCACCTCGGCCCGTCGCTCGTCGATCAGCTCGTGGATCACGGGCTCGTGCGCGACGTCGCAGGGCTCTACCGCGTCGGCGAGGTCGAGCTCGAGGAGCTCGAGCGGATGGGGCAGAAGAGCGCGCGAAACGCGATCGAGGCGATCCAGGCGAGCCGGACGCGCCCGCTGCACAGGCTCATCACCGGCCTCGGCATCCCGCTCGTCGGCGAGGTCGCGGCGGTCCAGCTGGCGGCCCGCTACGGATCGCTGTCGCGCTTCGCTGCCGCCGAGCCGGAGATCGAGCGCGCGGAGCTGTCCGCGGTGTTCGGCATCGGCGAGAAGATCGCGGCCGCCGTAGCGGACGCCCTCTCGGACGATCGGTTCCTCGGCGTGATCCGCGAGCTGCTCGATCTCGGGATCGATCCCGCCGCGGAGGCCGCGGCCGAGGGCCCGATCGCCGGCGCGTCGTTCTGCATCACGGGGACGCTGTCGGCGCCGCGGCACGTCGTGCAGGAGCGGATCCGCGCCGCCGGCGGAGAGCTCCACACGGCGGTCAAGCGCGGCACCCGCTACCTCGTGGCCGGCGCCGACGTCGGCAAGGCCAAGCTCGAGAAGGCGCGCGCCCTAGGCACGGCGGTGATCGACGAGGCCGCGCTCGAGCGGCTGCTCGCGGGGGGGGAACTATGAACAGCGACGGCAGGCTCTTTCCGAAAGGCGCTCCGAAGCCCGCGTCCGCGCTCCTCGGTGAGTACGAGCGGCTGCGGGCGGCCGGCTTCGACGGCCTCGACCGTCTCCCGGCCGCGGATCTCGACTGGCTGCAGCGCATCCACGACAAACACCTCGACTTTTACAAGGAGGAACGCCGCCTGCACTTCGGCGCGTTCGCGCTCGTGGGGCTCGCGTTCGTCGTCCTGCTCGGGCCGACCCTCACCCTGGCCGAGACCGACTTCTTCCTCCCGCTCGCCGCCGCCGAGACGCTCCTGTTCCTGCTGCTCGTGCCGTACGTATTCGTCTACCACCGATACGAGGAGGGCGTGCGCCGCATGATGCGCGAATCGGTGCGGCTCGAGGACGCGCGGCGCGCCCGAGGCGAAAATTCTTGCCAACCGGATTGAAATCCAGTTGAATCTCAGCCAGTTGATCGTGAGAGGCCTCGCCGCTAGTGGCGGGGCTTCGGTGTTTTCGGGTCACGGAGCTGGAGAGAAAGATGAAGAAGCTATTTGTCGGCAGCCTGTCCTTCAACACGACGGAGAGCGAGCTCGAGGCCGCATTCAACCGCTTCGGCAAGCTCGCCGAGGTCAAGGTCATCACGGACAGGATGACCGGGCGCTCCCGCGGGTTCGGGTTCATTACGTTCGAGACGGACGAGGCGGCGCAGGCCGCGATGTCCGAAATGGACGGCACGACCCTCGACGGCCGCACGATCACGGTCAACGAAGCCCAAGAGCAGCGGCGCGACGGCGGCGGACGCGGCGGACGCGGCGGCGGACGCGGCGGACGCGGCGGCGGCGGGCGCGATCGCAACTGGTAAGCGCACCCCCGAGCCTCACAGGTCCATCGGGTCTCTGGCGGCGAGCCGCCCTGCACGGGCGGTACCGGCATCGATCCGCGCGGCGCCTTTCCGCGGACCTTGACACCGCCGCACGGCGAAGGGTAGATCGTGCGGTTTCCTCGTTCGTGTTCCAAGGAGGCTGAATTGTCTTCGATTATCAAGAAGTTGAGCCCGGTCGAGGTCGAGATCGAGATCACGGTGCCCGCGGCGGACGTCGGCGCCGCCATCGAGGGCGCCCTCTCCCGGATCGGGAGGGAGGCCCAGATCCGCGGCTTTCGCAAGGGCAAGGCGCCCCGCAGCGTCGTGAAGCGCATGTACGGCAAGGCGCTTCTCGGCGAGCTGACCTCGGAGCTCGTCTCTGAGCACTACCTCGCGGCGCTCACCGAGCACGATCTCGACCCGGTGACCGATCCGGAGCTCAAGTCCTCGGGCGAGGTCGAGGAGGGCAAGCCGTTCACCTGCACGCTCAAGGTCGAGGTCGGGCCGCGGCTGGAAGCGCTCGCGGTCGACGGCATCGAGCTCGAGCGGCGCAAGTCGGCGCCGAGCCCGGCCGAGGTCGAAGCGGAGCTGCGCCGGCTCCAGTCCGTCATGGCCAAGACGACCCCCCTCGCGTCGCCGCGGCCCGCGCAGGTGGGCGACGCGGTCCGGCTCGAGATCCGGCGCTGGCGCGACGGCGCCTTCCAGGAGCAGCCGCTGCCGGCGCAGGAGCTCATCCTGTCCGAGGAGGAGCTGCGGCCCGAGCTCTTCGCGGCGCTCCCGGGCCTTTCCGCCGGCGACGAGCGCGAGGTGGTGTTCCCGCCCGAGGGGCCGGACACGGAGCCCGCGAAGTTCCTGTGCAAGGTGCTCGAGATCAAGGAGCGCGCGCTGCCGGCGATCGACGACGAGCTCGCCAAGGACATGGGCGACTTCGACACGATCGCCGCGCTCCGGGAGGACATCGCGAAGAAGCGCACCGAGGCGCTCGAGCGCGACGAGGAGAAGCGCCTGCGCCACGAGCTGTTCGAGAAGCTGCGGGAGAAGAACCCGCTCGAGCTGCCGCCGCGCGTGCTGGCGCAGCAGGCGGAGGCGATGGCGAACCAGCTGCTCGGCATGATGGGGTCCGGCGCGGCCGAGGACGGCCCCGGGAAGGACGTGGCCGACAAGCTCGGGGAGAGCGCGAAGACCGCGGCGAAGGAGATCGTGCACCAGCACTTCCTGATGCGGGAGATCGCGCGGCTCCACGGGCTCTCGATCACCGACGAGGACGTGGAGGCGGAGCTCTCCCAGATGGCGGCCGCCACGGGGCTGCCGCTGCCGCAGATCAAGGCGCGCATCGCCCAGGGGGGGCGTCTTTCGGAGCTCAAGGTCGGCCTCATGGAACGCAAGGTTTTTGATTTCGTGCGCCCCAAGGTTAAGATCACCCTTGTCGATCCGCCGGCGACCCCGTCGGGCGGCGAGGAACGGCGAAAGGACGCGAAATGACGTTCAGCGACGACGCGCCGAAGTTTCGGGCTGACGGGTTCATCCCGTACCCGCAGGTCGTGGAGCAGACCCACCGCGGCGAGCGCAGCTGGGACATCTTCTCGCGGCTCCTCAAGGACCGGATCGTCTTCCTCGGGACCGGGATCAACGACGACGTGGCGAACATCATCGTCGCCCAGTTCCTGTACCTCGAGTCCGACGACCCCGAGAAGGAGATCATGCTCTACATCAACTCGCCGGGCGGCTCGGTGAACTCGGGCCTGGCGATCTACGACACGATGCAGCACGTGCGGTGCCCGGTATCGACGATCTGCATCGGGCAAGCGGCGTCGATGGCCGCGGTGCTGCTCGCGTCCGGCGAGCCCGGGAAGCGCCTGGCGCTGCCCAACGCCCGCGTCCTGATCCACCAGCCGCACGGCGGCATGTCGGGCCAGGCGTCGGACATCGAGATCCACGCCCGCGAGATCCTGCGGCTGCGGGAGCGGCTGAACGAGATCCTCGTGCGGCACACCGGCAAGCCGATGGACAAGATCAAGTCCGACACGGACCGCGACTACATCCTGACAGCCGAGGATGCGAAGGCGTACGGCCTCATCGACGAGGTGATGGCACCGAAGAAGAAGGGCGCCGGCGAGCCCTGACCGCGACCCATCAGGTTGCGGCGCGCGCACGCGGCCCTATAATTGGGGTGGTTTCGACCACCCAGCGAGGTGAACGGCCTTGACCCGCGGCAGAGGAAACGACCGTCCGACTCTGAGCTGCTCGTTCTGCGGCAAGAGCCAGAAGGAGGTCCGGAAGCTCATCGCCGGGCCGACGGTCTACATCTGCGACGAGTGCATCAGCCTGTGCAACGACATCATCGCGGAGGAGCTCGAGACGCCCGAGCAGCGCGGCGGCCTCAAGGCGCTGCCCAAGCCCGCCGAGATCATGGACTTCCTGAACCAGTACGTCATCGGCCAGCAGCACGCCAAGCGCGTCCTGGCGGTGGCGGTCTACAACCACTACAAGCGGATCGACGCCGCGCCGAAGAACGACGATGTCGAGCTCCAGAAGTCGAACATCCTCCTGCTCGGCCCCACCGGGTGCGGCAAGACCGAGCTCGCGAAGACGCTCGCCCGCATGCTCAACGTCCCGTTCGCGATCGCGGACGCCACGGCGCTCACCGAGGCCGGCTACGTGGGCGAGGACGTCGAGAACATCATCGTCCAGCTGCTGCAGAACGCCGATCACGACATCGAGCGCGCGCAGCGCGGCATCATCTACATCGACGAGGTCGACAAGCTCTCGCGCAAGAGCGACAACCCCTCCATCACCCGCGACGTGTCCGGCGAGGGCGTGCAGCAGGCGCTGCTCAAGATCATCGAGGGCACGGTCGCGAACGTGCCGCCCAAGGGCGGCCGCAAGCACCCGCAGCAGGACTTCCTCCAGGTCGACACGACGAACATCCTGTTCATCTGCGGCGGGGCGTTCCACGGGCTCGAGAAGCTCGTCGAGCACCGGATCGGCCGCAAGACGATCGGCTTCGGCGCCAAGACCGAGAGCGTGAGCGAGAAGCCGATAGGCGAGCTGCTCAAGGAGGTCCAGCCCGAGGATCTGCTCAAGTACGGCATGATCCCGGAGTTCGTCGGCCGGCTGCCGATCGTGGCGACGCTGAACGAGCTCGACGAGACCGCGCTCGTGGATATCCTGCTCAAGCCCAAGAACGCGCTCGTCAAGCAGTACCAGAAGCTCTTCATGATGGACAACGTCAAGCTGACGTTCACCGACGGCGCCCTCAAGGCCGTGGCGCGCTCGGCGATGGAGCGATCCACCGGCGCCCGCGGCCTGCGCTCGGTGCTCGAGGCGACGATGCTCGACGTGATGTTCGAGATCCCCTCGATGAACCGGCCCAAGGAAGTGGTCATTTCCGAGGAGGTCGTCGCCAGCGGCGAACGGCCCCTCGTCGTCCTCGAGAAAGACAGGGCAGAACCGGCCTGACGCGGCGGGGGGGACCTCGTGCGTCCCTCGGTCGCGTCTGCGCTTGGGAGAGGTGTGTCATGGCCGATCACGACGACAAGCAACCGCCGAAGCCGAGCCCGAACGGGACCGCGCCGCTCCTCCCCCTGCGCGACATCATCGTGTTCCCGCACATGGTCGTGCCGCTGTTCGTGGGCAGGGAGAAGTCGATCGCCGCGCTCGAGTCGGCGATGAAGGGCGACAAGTTCATCCTGCTCGCGGCGCAGAAGTCGGCCAAGACCAACGCCCCGTCCGAGGAGGACATCTACGGGGTCGGCACGCTCGGCACGATCGTGCAGCTGCTCCGCCTCCCCGACGGCACGGTCAAGGTGCTCGTCGAGGGCAAGCGGCGGGCGCGGATCCGGCGCTACCTGCCGGTCGCGGAGCAGTTCGAGGTCGAGTACGAGCTCGTGGAGGAGGCGGTCGAGGAGTCGGTCGAGATGGAGGGGCTCGTGCGCGAGGTCCAGTCGACCTTCGAGGCGTACATCAAGCTCAACAAGCAGATCCCGCCGGAGATGCTGATGACCGTCCAGGGGATGGACGACCCGTCGCGGCTCGCGGACACGATCGTCGTCAACCTCTCCGCCGTCAAGCTCGAGGACCGCCAGGAGATCCTCGAGGACGCGAACGTGCGCGCCCGCCTCGAGCGGCTCTACCAGCTCATGCGCGGCGAGATCGAGATCCTGCAGGTCGAGCGCCGCATCCGCACCCGCGTCAAGAAGCAGATGGAGAAGACGCAGAAGGAGTACTACCTCAACGAGCAGATGCAGGCGATCCAGCGCGAGCTCGGCGAGAAGGACGAGTTCCGCGGCGAGCTCCTCGAGATCGAGCAGAAGCTGAAGAAGAAGCAGGGCCTGTCCGAGGAGGCGCTCGACAAGGCGAAGAAGGAGATCAAGAAGCTCCAGATGATGTCGCCGATGAGCGCCGAGGCGACCGTGGTCCGCAACTACGTCGACTGGATCGCGGCGCTGCCGTGGGGCGAGTTCACGGAGGAGAACTACGACATCGACAAGGCGGAGCGGATCCTCGAGGAGGACCACTACGGCCTCAAGAAGATCAAGGAGCGAATCGTCGAGTACCTCGCGGTGCAGGCGCTCGTGAAGAAGCTCAAGGGACCCATCCTGTGCTTCGTCGGCCCGCCCGGCACGGGGAAGACGTCGCTCGCGAAGTCGGTCGCGCGCGCCACCGGGCGCAAGTTCCTCCGCCTCTCGCTCGGCGGCGTGCGGGACGAGGCCGAGATCCGCGGGCACCGCCGGACGTACATCGGCGCGCTGCCGGGCAAGATCATCCAGTCGCTGCGCAAGGTCGGCTCCGGCAACCCGGTGTTCCTCCTCGACGAGGTCGACAAGATGAGCTCCGACTTCCGCGGGGATCCGGCGTCGGCGCTGCTCGAGGTGCTCGATCCCGAGCAGAACTACATGTTCAACGATCACTACCTGGATCTCGACTACGACCTGTCGACGGTCCTGTTCATCACGACGGCGAACACGCTCGCCGGCATCCCGCTGCCGCTCCAGGACCGCATGGAGATCATCGAGCTGTCGAGCTACACGGAGTACGAGAAGCTGAACATCGCGACGCGCTACCTGGTGCCCCGGCAGAAGGAGGCCGCCGGCCTGGCGGCGGTCGACTGCGAGATGCCCGAGGCCGCGATCCGCACGATCATCAACCACTACACGCGGGAGGCGGGCGTCCGCAACCTCGAACGCGAGATCTCGTCCGTGTTCCGGAAGGTGGCGCGGCAGGTCGTCAAGGAGGGCGCGGGCCAGAAGATCCTGATCGGCGCGAAGGAGATCCCGAGGCTCCTCGGCGTGCCGCGGTTCACGGTGGGCAAGAAGGAGGAGGAGGACCGCATCGGGCTGGTCAACGGGCTCGCGGTGACGAGCTGCGGCGGGGATCTCCTCCCCACCGAGGTCGCCGTGGTGCCGGGCAAGGGGAAGCTCATCCTCACGGGCCACATCGGCCAGGTGATGCAGGAGTCGGCGCAGGCCGCGCTGACCTACGTCCGGTCGCGCGCCGAGACGCTCGGGCTGCCCGAGGAGTTCCACAAGAAGATCGACGTGCACATCCACTTCCCGGAGGGCGCGGTGCCCAAGGACGGCCCGTCGGCCGGGATCACCGCCGCGACCTGCCTCGTCTCCGCGCTCACCAAGATCCCGGTCCGCGCGGACGTCGCGATGACGGGCGAGATCACGCTCAGGGGCCGCGTCCTGCCGATCGGCGGGCTCAAGGAGAAGATCCTGGCGGCGCACCGGGGCCGCGTGCGGACCGTGATCATGCCCGCCGAGAACCGGAAGGACATCCACGACATCCCGTCGCGCGTGCTCAAGACGATGCGGCTCGTCCTCGTCGACCACATGGACCAGGTGATCCGCGAGGCGTTCACCGATCCCGAGATCGGCAAGCGGCTCGGCGCCGAGCACGAGACGCTCGTCTACCAGGAGGGCCGCCTCGTCCAGCCCGAGCCCGCGATCGACGCCCCGGCGCCGGTCGGCTGACACAGTCTGTGCCGCCCCACCGGCTGACCTTCGGTTTCCACCGCTAGAAAAATCGGGCACTTGGCGCTCACACGCGCGGTACACTGTCCTGGCTCGGAACTTGCTGCATTCCTGCTCCGGCGCGTCGCGCCGAGGAGGGAATCATGTCGAAGAACATCGCGCGTCTCGGCCTTGGGCTCCTGCTGCTCGTCGGTCTCGCCGCATTCGCGTGCGACGATTCGGCCGAAGGCGATGAGGATGCAGGGGTGGACTCCGATACGGACATCGACACCGACTCGGACGCCGACACCGACACCGGTGTCGACTGTAGCGGATCGCTCGCGTTCGAGGATGAATACCTCGAGCTGGCGGTGCGTGTCGCGATCAGCAAAATGGAGGGAGAGATCTACTCGGAGGATGTTGCGGGCCTCACGGAGTTGAACGCGGAGGCGTACGCAGTGAACTCGCTCGAGGGGATTCAGTGTCTGACCTCCCTGACAACCCTGGAGCTCGGTGATGACACCGGCTACTCCGGGTGGGGTGGTGTCCCCGACATCTCGCCACTTTCCGCGCTGACGTCCCTGACGCACCTCGATCTTTCATGGACCGCAGTGACCGACCTGTCTCCGATTTCGTTTCTCACTTCACTGACGTATCTCGATTTGCACGAGTGTGAGTACGCCAGTGGTTTCGCCGCGCTGGCCACCCTCCATTCATTGCAGCATCTCGACCTTTCTCTCGTCATGAAAACCATCGACCTTGCTTCTTTCTCCTCGCTCACCGCCCTGACGTACCTCGACCTGCGTTGGAACACCGTCAACGATGTAACGCCGCTCGCTTCGCTCGCTTCCCTGACACACCTTGATCTCTTCGCCACAAGTCAAGTCAGCGACGTCGCTCCGCTGTCCAGCCTCACGGCCCTGACGTATCTCGACATCTCACACAACATGGTGGAGAGCGTCGCACCGCTCTCGATGCTGACCTCGCTCACGACACTCAACCTCGAAGGAAACCAGATTTCCGATATATCCCCGCTCTCCTCCCTTGCCGTCCTCGCCGAGCTCAGGCTCGGTTACAACCAGATCGTCGACATCTCGCCGCTCTCCTCCCTAACCACCCTGACGTACCTCGATCTCTCCGCTAACCAGATCAGCGATCTGACGCCGTTGTCTCCCATCACCGCGTTGACACAGCTCTATGCGCGCCAGAACCAGATCGCCGATCTCTCGCCGATCTCCTCGCTCACGGCTTTGACGATCGCCGATTTCTCGTACAACCAGATCGTGGATCTCACACCGTTCTCTTCGTTGGGCACACTGGATCGCCTGTATTTGGAAGCCAACCAGATTGGCGATCTCGCCCCGTTTTCAACAGGCGCCGTGCCGACGCTGCTCGATGTCAACGATAACGAAATCACGACTCTCGCGCCTCTCGTCGCCAACCTCGGGGTCGGCGTCGAACACGAGGTGAAGGTAACTCTGAATCCGGTTGACGAGGCGGCCGAGGCAGGCAACATCTCGGCGCTACAGACTCGCGGTGTATGTGTTTGGGGCGACTGGTTCGACCCCGACGACGAGGATTCGGACACACCCGTGTGCTGGGAGTATTGAACGTACAGTTTTCCGTTCCCCTCCCACCTTTCTCCAATTTCGGATCGAACCCGCCCGAGAATCGTATAAGCTCTCGGAACGTCCCAAAGGTCCGCGGTTTCGTTCACGCTTTTCGCGTCGCAACGGAGGATTCGCCATGAAACGGTTGTTCGTCGCTTTCGTATTCGCGTCGCTCGCGGTCGCCGGCATGGCGCCGAGCTGCGGCGGCCGCACCGACAAGACGGCCACGAAGGCCCCGGTCGTCGAGCAGCCGAAGCTCGCGGGCGGCGACGAGGTGAGCTTCGTCGAGGACGAGGATCTCGAGGGGATGAAGCTGCGCCTGCGCGAGGTGGGCGCGCCGCGCGACGAGCAGCCGAGGCTCGCCGTGGCGCCGGGCGCCCAGCTCACGAAGGCCGAGCTCGACAAGCTGCTCGCACGCACCGAGGGGTTCGCGGCCGAGATCGGCGACGCGAAGGAGTTCGCCATGCGGCCGGGCTCGGCGCCGCCGCCGCTCACCGGGAAGAAGGTCGACCTCCCGTTCCCGCCCGAGATCGCGCTCAAGCCCCCGGAGTCGGGCAAGCCCGGGACGCTCGAGGTGATCCGGTTCGCGCCCGAGGGCGACGTGCCGATCGCCCCGCACCTGAGCCTCACCTTCTCGCGGCCCATGGTGGCGGTCACCTCGCAGGAGGAGGCCGCGAAGACCAGGCCCGCGACCGTGTCGCCGCAGCCCGCCGGGAGCTGGCGCTGGCTCGGCACGCGCACGCTGATCTTCGAGCCCGACAAGCGGTTCCCGATGGCGACCGACTACGCGGTCGAGGTGCCGGCCGGCACGGCGTCGGCCACGGGCGACAAGCTGAAGGAGGCGGTCAAGTTCGCGTTCACGACCCCGCCGCCGATGATCGTCGGCAAGTTCCCGCAGTACGGCCCGCGCGACATCGACCCCGTGATCTTCGTGGAGTTCGATCAGCGGATCGACGCGAACGCGATCGCCGAGATGACGCGGCTCAAGCACGGCGGCAAGTCGATCGCGCTGCGGGTCGCGACGGACGAGGAGATCGCCGCGGACGACGACGTGCGCGATCTCGTCGCCCGGGCCGAGAAGGGCCGGTTCGCCGCGCTCACGGCCGGCTCGAAGATCCCCAAGGGCACGCACTTCGACGTGGTCGTGAAGAAGGGCACGCCCTCGGCCGAGGGGCCGAAGACGACCCAGAAGGACCAGTCGTTCGAGTTCTACACCTACTCGCCGCTCGAGATCGAGCGCTCGCGGTGCGGCTGGAACGACGAGTGCCCGCCGACGCAGGATTGGTCGATCGAGTTCAACAACCCGCTCGACGCCGACGCGTTCGATCCGACCGCGATCCAGATCGAGCCCGCCGTGCCGGGCGCCGTGATCCGGCTGTGGGGCGACACGATCAACATCGGCGGGATGAAGCAGGGCCGCACGCGCTACACCGTGACGATCCCGGCGTCGACAAAGGACAAGTTCGGCCAGACGCTCGAGAAGACCGAGCACGTCACGTTCGAGGTCGGCCCGGCCGAGGAGACGCTGTTCGGGCCCGGCAAGGAGCTCGTCACGCTGGATCCGTCCGGCCCGCCGAAGCTCGCGATCCACAGCATCAACCACGACAAGCTCAAGGTGCGGATCCACAAGGTCTCCCCCGCCGACTACGGCGCGTGGAACGAGTGGCGGCGCAACTACCGGTACGAGACGACCAAGCCCGGGCCGCTGCCCGGGAAGCGCGTCTCTGACCGCTCGGTCAAGGTCGAGGGCGAGCCGGACCGGCTCGCGCAGACGCACGTGGATCTCTCGAAGCTCGTCGAGAAGCGCCACGGCCACTTCATCGTGCACGTCGAGCCGGCCAAGCAGCCCAAGGAGAAGTGGCGCCGCCAGGAGGTGCTCGTCTGGGTGCAGGTGACCGACCTCGGCGTCACGGCGTTCGTCGACGCGACCGAGATGCTCGTCTGGGCCACGCGCTTAGCGGACGGCAAGGCGGTCGAGGGCGCGGACGCCCAGCTCGCGCCCGGCTCCGGCATCAAGGGGGTCACCGACGGCGTGGGGCTCGCGCGGCTCGCGCTCGGCTCGGATCCGTCGAAGGCGCAGCTGCTCCTGGTTTCGACGCGCGACGACGCGGCGTTCCTGCCGGCGGACGAGTACGGCTACTGGGGCGGCTCCGGCTTCCAGGGCTCCAAGCCGAGCCCGGAGGCGCGCTGGTACGCCTTCGACGACCGCGGCCTGTACCGGCCCGGCGAGGAGGTGCGCGTCAAGGGGTGGATCCGCGCCTTCGATCCGGCCGTGCACGGCGACGTGGGCGCCCTGCCCTCGAAGCCCGAGAAGATCTCCTGGAAGCTCCGCGACTCGCGCGGCAACGACATCTCCAAGGGCGACGTCAAGGTGAGCGCGCTCGCCGGGTTCCACGTGGCGCTCACGCTGCCGAAGGAGATCAATTTGGGCACGGCGTGGCTCGAGCTGACCGCCGAGGGCGCGGGCGTCTCGAACACGACGTTCTCCCACCCGATCCAGATCCAGGAGTTCCGCAGGCCGGAGTTCGAGGTGAGCGCCGACGCGTCGCCCGGACCCTACGTGCTCGGCACCGAGGCGACCGCCTCGGTCTCCGCGAAGTACTACGCGGGCGGCGGGCTCCCGAACGCGCCCGTGATCTGGCGCGCCTACGCGGCGCGGGCCGACTACACGCCGCCGGATCGCGATGAGTTCCAGTTCGGCCCGTGGAGCCCCTGGTGGCGCTTCTTCGGCGGCGGCGGCGCGGGCGGCGAGACGGCCACGCTCGAGGGCAAGACCGACGCGATCGGGGATCACCGCGTGGCGATCCGCTTCGAGGCGGTGAACCCGGTGCGGCCGATGACCGTGACCGCCGAGGCGACGGTGACCGACGTCAACCGCCAGGCGTGGACCGCGCGGCGCGAGCTGCTCGTGCACCCGGCCGATCTGTACGTCGGGCTCAAGACCGCGCGCGGCTTCTACCCCAAGGGCGATCCTATCGAGGTCGAGGCGATCGCGGTCGACCTCGACGGCAAGGCGGCGACCGGGGTCGCGCTGGCGCTCGAGTTCGCGCGGCTCGAGGCGATGTGGAAGGCGGGCGAGTGGAGCGAGGAGGAGCTCGACGTCGAGAGCTGCTCGGTCGGCTCGGCCGAGGAGCCGGTGAAGTGCTCGTTCCACCCGAAGGTGGGCGGCACCTACCGCGTGCGAGGCACGCTGCGCGACGCGTACGGCCGTCGCAACCTCACCGAGATCCGCGTGTGGGTCGAGGGCGGGGAGACGCCGCCGTCGCGCGAGGTCGAGCAGGAGAAGCTGACGCTCGTCCCCGAGAAGGAGGAGTACCAGCCGGGCGAGACCGCCGCACTGCTCGTGCAGTCGCCGTTCTACCCGGCCGAGGGCGTGCTCACGATCCGGCGCTCCGGCCTCGTGCGCGAGGAGCGCTTCACGATGAAGGGGCCGACGGCCCGGCTGTCGGTGCCGATCCTGGAGGAGCACATCCCGAGCGTCTTCGTGCAGGTCGACGTGACCGGCGCCGCGGTGCGCAGCGACGACAAGGGCAAGCCGCGCGAGGATCTGCCGCGCCGCGTGGCCTACGCGACCGGCAGCCTGACGTTCAAGGTCCCGCCGCTCGCCCGCACGCTCTCCGTGAAGGCCGAGCCGCGGGTCAAGGCGATCGAGCCGGGCGGCGGCACGAAGATCGACCTCGTCGTGAAGGGCGCGGACGGCGCGCCGGTGAAGGGGGCGGAGCTCGTCGTGGTCGCCGCCGACGAGGCGGTGCTCGCGCTCACCGGCTACAAGCTGCCGAATCCGATCGACGTGTTCTACACGGCGCGCGGCGCCGGCGTGCAGGACTACCACTCGCGCAGCCAGGTGCTGCTCACGGATCCGAGCGCCCTCGCGGTGGCCGAGGCGGGGCGCATGTCGATGGACAACGCGCCCATGGCGCAGTCGGCGATGCCGCCGCCTTCGCCGATGATGGCGATGCCCTCGGCCGCGCCCGGCGGCGGCGAGGGCGGCGGCGCCATGCGCGGCATGAAGATGGCCGAGTCGTTGATGGACGAGGAGGCGTCCGCCGAGCGCGACAAGGCGCCCATGAAGTCGAAGAAGGCCTCGAAGGGCGACATGGGCGGCGACGACGACGGGGGCGGCGCCATCGCGGTGCGCACGAACTTCGAGGCGCTCGCCCTGTTCGCGCCCGAGGTCGTGACCGACGCCAAGGGCAAGGCGACCGTCGACATCAAGCTGCCCGACTCGCTGACGCGCTACAGGATCATGGTCGTCGCCGTGGAGGGCGGCAAGCGGTTCGGCTCGGGCGAGTCGAACCTCACCGCGCGGCTGCCGCTCATGGCGCGGCCGTCGCCGCCGCGGTTCCTCAACTTCGGCGACGTCTTCGAGCTGCCGGTCGTGCTGCAGAACCAGACCGACAAGCCGATGACGGTGGACGTCGCCGTGCGCGCGACGAACGTCTTCATAGCCAAGGACCGCGCGTCGGCCGTGCCGGGCACGGGCAAGCGCGGCGTCACGAGCTCGGGCAGGCGCGTGGAGGTGCCTGCGAACGACCGCGTCGAGGTGCGCTTCCCGGCCGCCTCCGAGAAGGCGGGGACCGCGCGGTTCGAGGTGATCGCCGCGAGCGGGGCGAGCTCCGACGCGGCCCGGTTCGAGCTGCCGGTGTGGACGCCGGCCACGGCCGAGGCGTTCGCCACCTACGGCGAGATCGACAAGGGCTCGCTCATCCAGCCGGTCCGGGCGCCCGGCGACGTGTGGCCGCAGTTCGGGGGCCTCGAGATCACGACCTCGTCCACGCAGCTCCAGGCGCTGACCGACGCGGTGCTCTATCTCGTCAGCTACCCGTTCGACTGCAACGAGCAGATCTCGAGCCGCGTGCTCGCCATCGCCGCGCTGCGCGACGTCCTGAGCGCGTTCGAGGCCGAGGGGCTGCCCGAGCCCAAGGAGCTCGAGGAGCTCGTGAAGCGCGATCTCGCGAAGCTCGCCGCGCGGCAGAACTACGACGGCGGCTTCTCGTTCTGGCGCAAGGGCGACGAGGGGTGGCCGTACCTCACGATCCATGTGGCGAGCGCGCTCGCGCGGGCCAAGGCCAAGGGCTACGAGGTGCCGCCGCTCATGTGGCAGCGCGCCGAGCGCTACCTCGAGGACATCGAGCGCCACATCCCGGCGTGGTACTCGATGGAGAGCCGCTGGATGATCCGGGCGTACGCGCTCCACGTGCTCCACCTGATGGGCAAGTCGGACGCGAAGAAGGCGAAGGCGCTCCTCGACGAGGCCGGGATGAAGAAGCTCTCGTTCGAGAGCCTGGGCTTCATCCTGCCTTTGCTGCACGCGGGCGGCGAGGCCGACGCGGTCAAGCAGATCCTGCGCCACATGACGAACAACGCGACCGAGACCGCCGGCGCGGCCCACTTCGTCACGGGCTACACCGACGGCGCGCACGTGCTCCTGCACTCCGACAGGCGCGTCGACGGCATCGTGCTCGAGGCACTCATCCTCGTCGATCCCAAGAACGACCTCATCCCCAAGGTCGTGCGCGGGCTGCTCGCCCACAAGACGCGCGGCAAGTGGCTCAACACGCAGGAGAACGCGTTCATCCTGCTCGCGCTCGACCGCTACTTCAACGTCTACGAGAAGACCACGCCGGACTTCGTCGCGCGCGTGTGGCTGGGCGAGAACTTCGCCGGCGAGCACGCGTTCAAGGGCCGCACGACCGAGCGCGCCCAGATCGACGTGCCGATGAGCTTCGTCGCCGAGCGCAAGGGCGACCAGCCGCTCGTGCTGCAGAAGGACGGCAAGGGCCGGCTGTACTACCGGATCGGCATGCGCTACGCGCCGAAGGATCTCGATCTCGAGGCCGCGGACTACGGCTTCACCGTCGAGCGGTCGTACGCGGCGATCGACGATCCGGCGGACGTGAAGCGCGACACCGACGGCACCTGGCGCATCCGGGCCGGCGCCCGCGTGCGGGTGCGGCTCACGATGGTCGCGGAGGCGCGGCGGTACCACGTCGCGCTCATCGATCCGATGCCGGCCGGGCTCGAGGCGGTGAACCCCGAGCTCGCGACGACCGAGAAGCTGCCGGTCGACAAGGACAAGCCGGAGGACAAGATGACGACCCGCTACTGGTGGTGGTGGCGGCCGTGGTACGAGCACGAGAACATGCGCGACGAGCGGGTCGAGGCGTTCACGTCGCTCCTGTGGGACGGCGTCTACAACTACAGCTACGTCGCCCGCGCCACGACGCCGGGCGCATTCGTCGTGCCGCCGGCCCGCGCCGAGGAGATGTACAGCCCCGAGACGTTCGGCAGGAGCGCAACGGACAAGGTGATCGTGGAGTAGAGCCTACCTGTTGTCCTCGTCGTAGCGGCGCAGCCCCTCGAGGAGGAGCATCTCGGCGTTCATCTTGATCACGCGCTCGGTCGCGGTGAACGTCGGATCGAGCGCGAACGATCCATCCCTGAACTTGACCAGGGCGAAGAACGCCTCGTTGCCGCTCAGCTTGCCGCACAGGGCGTTGAACAGCTCGCCGTTCACGAAGTGGATCTCGCCGCGCTGCTGGCCCGACGTGAGCCGGAGGAGCCCCGTCTTCCGGCCGTGGGCCAGGATCTGCACGAGGTCGGGGATCGACATCTCCTTGAGCGATCCCGACACGCCGCCCTTGGCCTCCGCGGGCTGCGCCTGCTCGAGGAACTTCTGCATCTTCATCGCCACGACGTCGACCGTCGACGGCTTGACGAGGTAGTCCTGGGCTCCGAGCCCGAACCCCTGGGCGACGTCGGCGGAGCTCGCGCGCGCCGTGAAGTAGAAGAACGGGATCTTCTTCAGCCGCGGATCGGCGTTCAGCCGCTTCTTGAGCTCGAACCCGTCGAACGGCTTGAGCTCCACCTCGGCCAGGACGAGCCCGACGGACTCCTTCTGCAGGAGCGCGAGCGCCGCGTCCGCCGTCCGTGCGGCCCGCACGCGGAAGCCGCGGGTCGTCAGCTGCATGTCGAGGATCGCGCAGTTCTCGGCGTCCGACTCGACGACGAGGATCGTCTGCGCCCCGGTGAGGAGCTGGCGCTTGAGGTCGTCCCCGGCGACCACCGCGCCGAAGAGATCCACGAGGTTCGCGTCGAACACCTTGCCGCGCCCCTTCTTGAGCACCTCCATCGCCTCGGCCGTGCCGAGGACGTGCCGGTACGGGTTGCGCTGGTTGGAGGTGAGATCGGCGTACGTGTCCGCCATGGTCAGGATCCGTGCGCCGAGCGGGATCTCCGTGCCCTTGAGCTCGTCCGGGAACCCGGTCCCGTCGTACCGCTCGTACATGTGGCGCAGCGTCAGAATCGTCTCGGGCGGGAGCTCCACCGATTCGAAGAGGCGGACCGGCGTCTCGAAGCGCTTCAGCGCCGAGGCGCGGTGGCCGTCCCACTCGGCGACGTTGAGCGGCGTCAGGTGGTACGGCTCCCCCTTGCCGAGGTCGTGCAAGAGCGCGCCCAGGGTGATCGCCTCGTTCTCGTTCGGCGAGAGGCCGATGCGCGCGCACACCCGCTCCGCGTAGCTCGCGGTGAGGACGGAGTGGCCCGCGAGATCGCCGCGCGAGCTCTCGAGCAGCGACACGAGGACGCGGACGACGCTCACGACCTGCGCGGTCACGGAGACCTGGCGGTCCTGGACGCCCGCGTCGCCTTCCGCGCGCCCCCTTGCGGTCATCTCTTCGGCGAGGATCGTCCGCTCGCGCCCCTCGCCGCCCGCGGCGGAGATCGCGGCGGCCAGGTCGGTCTCGTCGAGGAGGTTCCGCTGGTAGACGTCCATCATGGACTGGAACTCGCGGAGCCCTTCCTTGTCCATCGCCGCGAACGCGTGGATGTCTCCCTTGTAGAACTTCCCGATCGCCGCCTTGATCGCGGCGGGCCGCGCGAGGTAGGCGCGCACCCTGAGCGCCCGCGCGACCCGGCAGACCTCCTGCTCCACCTCGAGGTTCGTGGGGTCCGTCGTGACGATGGACAGCGTGCTGTTGTCCTCGTCGAAGAGGATCGGAAAGAGGTGGTGCTTGATCGCGAGCTCGCGGGGGACGCGCTCGAGCACCTTCTGGGAGATGTCGGCTTTCTTCAGCTTCGCGGTGGTGACGAAGCGCGTCTTGTAGTTGTTCGCGAGCGCCTTGAGCAGCGCCTCCTCGTCGATCACGCCGACGTCGATAAGGCTCTCCTCGATGAAGCCGCCGTAGCTCTTGTGATGGTTGACCGCGACGGAGCACTGCTCCCTGCTGATCACGCCGTCAGCGAGGAGTCGTTCCACGATCTCCTTGTCGGATCGCCCCATGTCGCCTGTCGCTTCCCACGCCGGAACACGCGCCGAGCCCGTCGTTGCTACGCTACCGCAGTTTATTACCGCCGTGTTCGCGAAGTCAAACCCGCTCTTCGCAGGCGCGGCCCCCTACAGGGCGCGCTTCAGGAACCTGGTCGCGGCGTCGAGCGACGCCCCCGCCGACTCGATGACGAGGTCGGTGAAGCCCTGCTGGTTGTTGCGCAGCGCCTCGTAGTACCGCTGCCGCTCCGTGGCATGGATGATGGCGGGGAGGTACCCGTGGTGCACGAGGATGGCGTTCATCACGGCCCTGCCCACCTTGCCGGAGGTGTCGGCGTAGGGGAAGATGCGCATGAAGCTCCTGTGGAAGCGGGACGCCCACTCGATGGGGTGCAGCGGCGGCTCCTCCGGCGACTCGTTCAACCACGTCACGAGCTTGCGCATGTTCATCGCGATCTTGTCCGGCTCGCAGATCTCGTGGAAGTACGAGCGGTGCAGCGGCGTTTCGGCGCGGAACCGACCGGATCGCGCCTCGGCGGGATCCGGCGCGAACAGCTGATGGAACTGCTTGAACAGGTCGAGCGTGAACACGAGCGACCGGGACGCCGCGAACTGCCGCATCAGATCGTACGCGTTCCTATGGGAGCGCAGCGAGCCGTACAGCGGCACGCGGGACGCATCCGGCACGGCGCGCGGGTCGAACGCGGCGTTCAGCTCGTCGGGGCCGAGCACCTGCCCCTCCAGCGCGCAGTCGTGGTATATCGCCGACACGTCGAGTTGGTGCCAGAGCGACGCGATGTCCTCGGCGCTCCCCCGCTCCATGAGGAAGCGCACTTGCACAGCGTGCGCGTCCAGATCCTCGCACTGAGCGGCGGGGGCCTCGGTGTCGAACTGCATTCCGTTCATCAGAATTCGTTCCAACCCATCTGTTTCATTAATCTTTCTAGGATATTATATCAGTTCTCACCTGTAAACCAAATAAATGGCGCGGCCGAGCTTTTGCATCATGAGACGAATTAACTTTGATCCTGTTTCCACTCGCCGTACACTGAATGCCGACTTCGAGAACCGCGGAAACGAGCCAAGGAGCCAAGATGAGCGCACACGAGGGCATCGATCCCATCAATCACATCGCGAAACTGCAAAACGCGGACGAATACCGGGAATTGCACTGGTCCGGCACGTTCACCGAGTATCTCGACATCGTCCGCGCCCGGCCGGAGGTGACGCGATCCGCGTTCGAGCGCGTGTACGACATGGTCGTCGCGAAGGGGACCGAGGAATACCTCGATACGAAGAAGCGCATCGTACGTTTTAGATTTTTCGAGCAGGACACCGTGGGCGGCAAGGACGCCGTGTTCGGCCTGGACATCCCGCTCATGCGGTTCGTCAACGTCCTCAAGGCCGCGGCCGAAGGGTACGGCCCGGAAAAGCGGGTCCTCCTCCTGCACGGACCGGTCGGGTCGTCGAAGAGCACCATCGTCCGGCTGCTCAAGAAGGGGCTCGAGGCGTACACCCGTACGCCCGCCGGCGCCCTGTACACCCACGAATGGCACGTCGAGGACGCGCACGAGAAGGTGATGCGCTGCCCGATGAACGAGGAGCCGCTCAAGCTGATCCCGGCGGACTGGCGCGCGCGCGCGGTCGCGGAGCTCGGCCTCGGCACCGACAAGCACGCCGTGGACGTCCGCGGCGATCTCTGCCCGGCCTGCCGGTTCACGTTCAACGCGCTCATGCTGCGGTACGGCGGCGACTGGTCCAAGGTGATGGACCACGTCCGCGTCGTGCGCCTGGTCATGTCGGAGAAGGACCGGATCGGCATCGGCACGTTCCAGCCCAAGGACGAGAAGAACCAGGACTCGACCGAGCTGACCGGCGACATCAACTACCGCAAGATCGCGGAGTACGGCTCGGACTCGGACCCCCGCGCCTTCAACTTCGACGGCGAGTTCAACATCGCGAACCGCGGGATCATCGAGTTCGTCGAGATCCTGAAGCTGGACGTGGCGTTCCTCTACGACCTGCTCGGCGCGACGCAGGAGCACATGATCAAGCCGAAGAAGTTCGCGCAGACCGACATCGACGAGCTGATCATCGGCCACACGAACGAGGCGGAGTACAACAAGCTGCTCGCCAACGAGTTCATGGAGGCGCTGCGGGACCGCACGATCAAGATCGACATTCCGTACATCACGCGCGTCTCGGAAGAGAAGAAGATCTACGAGAAGGACTTCGCCCAGAACAAGGTCCCCGGCGTGCACGTCGCGCCGCACACGCTCGAGGTCGCGGCGATGTGGGCCGTGCTCACGCGGCTCGAGGAGCCCAAGAAGGCCGGGCTCTCGCTCCTGCAGAAGCTGAAGCTCTACGACGGCAAGATGCTGCCCGGCTTCACGCAGGACAACGTCAAGGAGCTCCGCAAGGAGGCCGCGCGCGAGGGGATGGACGGGATCAGCCCGCGCTACGTGCAGGACAAGATCTCGAACGCCATCGTCTCCGAGGCCGAGGGGTGCCTGAACCCGTTCATGGTGCTCAACGAGCTCGGCAAGGGGCTGCGCAGCCAGGGCCTCATCACGAGCGAGGAGAAGCGCAAGCACTACGGCGAGCTCATCTCCGTCGTGAAGCAGGAGTACGAGGAGATGGTGAAGAACCAGGTGCAGCGCGCCATCTCCGCGGACGACGAGGCGATCAACAACCTGTGCATGAACTACATCGACAACGTGAAGGCGTACACGCTCAAGGAGCGCGTGCGCAACCGCTACACCGGCCAGGACGAGCCGCCGGACGAGCGGCTCATGCGCGCCATCGAGGAGAAGATCGACATCCCGGACGGGCGCAAGGACGACTTCCGCAAGGAGATCATGAACTTCATAGGCGCGCTGGCCGTGGACGGCAAGGAGTTCCGCTACGACACCAACGACCGGCTGCGCCGCGCCCTCGAGATGAAGCTGTTCGAGGACCAGAAGGACTCGATCAAGCTCTCTTCGCTCGTGAGCAACGTCATCGACCGCGAGACCCAGGACAAGATCGAGATCGTGAAGAACCGCCTCAAGGAGAAGTACGGCTACTGCGAGATCTGCGCCACCGACGTCCTCAACTTCGTCGCCTCGATCTTCGCCCGCGGGGACACCAGGAATGCATCTTAAGATCCACCAGGATCACGCCCGCTTCCGGCAGATCGTCAAGGGCCGCGTCCGGCAGGAGCTGCGCAGGTTCATCGCCTCGGGCGAGCTGATCGGCCGCGAGGGCGACAAGACCGTCTCCATCCCGGTGCCGCGCATCGACATCCCGCGCTTCCGCTACGGCGACAGGAACCAGGGCGGCGTCGGCCAGGGCGACGGCGACGTCGGCGATCCGCTGTCGCAGTCGGACGGCGACGAGAGCGGCCAGGGCGAGGCGGGCGATCAGGAGGGTCAGCACGCCCTCGAGGTCGACGTCTCCATCGAGGAGCTCGCCGAGATCCTCGGCGAGGAGCTCGAGCTGCCGAACATCGAGGAGAAGGGCAAGGAGCGCGTCGTCTCCACGAAGGACAGGTACGTGGGCATCCGGCGCGTGGGCCCGGAGTCGCTCAAGCACTTCAAGCGCACGTACCGGGAGGCGCTCAAGCGGCAGATCGCCGCCGGCGCGTACAACCCGGAGCGCCCGGTGATCGTGCCGGTCCGCGAGGACAAGCGGTTCCGCTCGTGGCGCACGGAGCAGGTGCACGAGGCGAACGCGGTGATCGTGTACATGATGGACGTCTCCGGCTCGATGGGGGAGGAGCAGAAGGAGATCGTGCGCATCGAGTCGTTCTGGATCGACGCGTGGCTGAGCACCCAGTACAAGGGGCTCGAGACGCGGTTCGTCATCCACGACGCGACGGCGCGCGAGGTCGATCGCGAGACGTTCTTCCACACGCGGGAGTCCGGCGGCACGATGATCTCCTCGGCGTACAAGCTGTGCGCCGAGATCATCGAGCGCGACTACCCGGTCGCGGAGTGGAACATCTACCCGTTCCACTTCTCCGACGGCGACAACTGGTCGACGGACGACACCAAGGTGAGCATCGAGATCCTCGAGCAGCGGCTCCTGCCGGCGTCGAACATGTTCTGCTACGGCCAGGTGCACAGCCCCTACGGGTCCGGGCAGTTCATCAAGGATCTCCAGGCCAAGCTCGCGGGCGAGGAGAGGATCGTGCTCTCCGAGATCCAGGACCGCGAGGGGATCGTCGACTCGATCAAGACGTTCCTCGGCAAGGGGAGGTAGGGCGATGCGGCAGTTCAGGCGGTTCTGGGGCGGGGGCCTGCCGCGCTACCTCTGGGAGTTCCAGCAGGAGATCGAGGGCTACGCCCGCGGCTTCGGGCTGGACTTCTTCAGCACCTTCTTCGAGGTCGTCAACTACGACCAGATGAACGAGATCGCCGCGTACGGCGGCTTCCCGAACCGGTACCCGCACTGGCGACACGGCATGGAGTACGACAGGCTCAAGAAGTCGAGCACGTACGGCCTGTCGAAGATCTACGAGCTCGTCATCAACAACGACCCGTGCACCGCGTACCTGCTCGAGGGCAACTCGACGGTCGATCAGAAGCTCGTCATGGCGCACGTGTTTGCGCACTGCGACTTCTTCAAGAACAACCTGTGGTTCGCGCACACGAACCGGCACATGATCGACGAGATGGCCAACCACGGCGCGCGGGTCCGCGACTACATGGACCGGTACGGCGTCGACAAGGTCGAGGAGTTCATCGATCTGTGCCTCTCGATCGACAACCTGATCGACGTCCACAACCCGCCGTCGCCCGCGGTCGACGCCGAGGCGCGCTCGCACGCCGCCGAGACCGCGCTGGCCGCCGAGAGCGAGGACGTGCTCGGCCCGGGCGACGTGCCGCGCCTGCGGGCGAAGCCGTACATGGAGTCCTACATCAACCCGCCGGAGTTCATCGCCGAGCAGCGCCAGAAGCGCCAGGACGAGGCGAAGAAGGAGGCGTCGTTCCCGGCGCGCCCGGCGCGCGACGTGGTGGGCTTCCTCATGGAGCACGCGCCGCTCAAGCCCTGGCAGCGCGGGGTGATGGAGATCGTGCGCGAGGAGGCGTACTACTTCGCGCCGCAGGCGCAGACCAAGATCATGAACGAGGGCTGGGCGACCTACTGGCACTCCCGGATCATGACCGAGAAGGCGCTCGACGCTTCGGAGATCGTCGACTACGCCGACCACGCGTCGATGGTCACGGCGACGCACGGCTCGCAGCTCAACCCGTACAAGCTCGGCGTCGAGCTCTACAGGCACATCCGGGAGCGCTGGGACAAGGGGCGCCACGGCAAGGACTTCGAGGAGTGCGACGACATGGCGGTGCGCGACGCGTGGGATCTCGGCCGCGCGGGCGAGGGCGCGAAGAAGCTGTTCGCGGTGCGCCGCACGCACAACGACGTGACGTTCATCGACGAGTTCCTGACCTTCGACTTCATCCGAGAGCAGAAGCTGTTCGCGTTCGGCTACAACGAGCACCATAGGCGGTACGAGATCGAGTCGCGCCAGTTCGACGACGTGAAGCGGAAGCTGCTCGCCCAGATCACGAACCTCGGCCACCCCGCGATCTCCGTGCTCGACGCCAACGCGGGCAACCGCGGCGAGCTGCTCCTCGGCCACGACCACCGGGGCATCGACCTGGATCCGGGGTACACGCGGGCCGTGCTCGGCAACCTCTACGCCATCTGGAAGCGGCCCGTCGCGATCCGCACGCGCGCCGAGGACAAGGCGCTGCTCGCGCAGTTCGACGGCACGGAGTACCAGGAAACCGAGCTCGAGGGTTGAAGGACCGGCGCGCCCCGTCCGTGACGAAACGTCGCGCGCGGGCGCCGAAACGGTGACAAAATGTCATTCCGGCGTGCGGAACGCCCCGCGCCCGCGGCGCCGTTCCGCGCTCGCAATGTGGTTCGCTTCTTGCTATTGAGGATGGGCCATGTCGAACGTGAAGCTCTTTATTATCCCGTTGACGGTCGCGGCGCTGCTCTTTTCCGGCGCCGCCCGGGCGATCACCGTCGAGGTGCGGGAGCGCGACGACAACGGCTGGTCGCTCCAGGGCGAAGACCTCACCCTCGTGAACCTCGCCGATTGCACGGCCGGGATCGACTATGTGTTCGAGGTCGCGCTGGCGGGAGAGACGACGACGGGCCGCGAGCTGTACCTGTACGAGGGCACGGACTGCGACGACGCGCCCGAGGGGTGCACCCTCATCGGCGGTCCGCAGCTCGCGTCGGAGCTCTACTTCACGGTGACGACCGCGGATCTGTTCCCCGACGGCTGCGAGGCCGCGGCCACCGCGTCGGTGTGGATCGGGCTTTTGACCCAGGAGAACGAGCCCTTCGAGGAGGGCGGGATCTGGTCGACGGCGCTCTCGCTCTCGCTCGACGTGAGCGGCCCGACCACCGCGCCGACCGGGCTCAAGGCGCGCGTCGGCTCCGGAAACGTCCGCATCTCCTGGAACGAGGTCACGGCGGGCGACGTCTCCGGCTTCCGGCTGGTCTACTGGGCGGGCGGCGCCTCGGATTCGGACAGCGACACGGACACCGATACGGACACCGACACCGACGCCGACGCGGGCGTCGACGCGGGGAGCGGGAAGCTCGACTTCACGCCGGTGCCGTACGCCGACGACGGCGGCATCGGCGACGCGAGCGAGGAGTGCACGGTGGGCGGCGGGCCAGAGGCCGGTGCGGCCTACGACGACGGGCTCGTCTCCGGCTACACCGACAGCAAGCTGAGCGACGCCGACGCCACGAGCGCAACGATAGACGGCCTCCACAACGGCACGCAGTACAAGTTCGCGGTCGTGGCGGTCGACGACGCCGCGAACCCGTCGGTCTTCTCCGAGGCGATCTGCGCGACGCCCGAAAAAACAATCGATTTCTCGGAGATTTACGGCGACGCGGGGGGCAAGGGCGCCGGCCACTACTGCTTCGTCGCCACGGCCGCCTTCGGATCGTACGACCACCCGACGGTCCGCGTGCTGCGCGCGTTCCGCGACCGCTTCCTCGCGAAGCTGCCCGGTGGCCGCAAAGTCATCGCGGCGTACTACGCGGCCGGGCCGTCGCTCGCGGCGGTCGTCGAGGGCGACGAGGAGCTGCGCGCGGCGGTCGCGGACGGCCTCACCGCCTTCTCCGGCGCCGCGATCAGCCTCCTGGCGATCGGCCCGGCGCGCTTCACCGCGGGGTTCGCGGCGTGCCTCGCTATAGGGCTCGTCATCGGCCTCGCGCTGCCGCGGCGCAGGAGGGACGCATGAAGCGACTGTTCCTCGCGTCCGCCCTCGCGGCGCTCTCGGTGTGCACCCTGCCCGGCGCCGCGGACGCCTACGTGCCGTCCCCGCAGTACGGCGCCTTCGAGATCAAGTTCGGCCCGTACCGGCCCAACGTCGACGACGGGAGCGGGATCTCCGGCTCCCCCTACGCGGACACGTTCGGCGCAGAGGAGTCGATGTTCCTCACGGTGCTCGAGCTCGACTGGCAGTTCTTCCGCTTCGACAAGATCATCAGCTTCGGGTTGGGCGGCTCGTTCGGCTTCATGCAGGAGTACGCGCGGTCGCGGACCGAGTCGGGCGGGACGTCCAACGACTACACGGTGCTCAACGTGATGCCGTTCGCGCTGCTCGGCGTGATCCGCGTGGATGTGCTCGCCGACGAGCTCGGCATCCCGCTCGTGCCGTACTTCAAGGGCGGGATCAACTGGTACCTGTGGTGGGTCCTCGGCGCCGGCGAGACGCAGGAGTCGGGCGGCACACCCGGCTGGCAGATCCAGCCCGGCCTCGCGCTCCGGCTCGACAACTTCGACAAGATGTCGGCGCGCACGTTCGACAACGAGTCCGGCGTGAACCACAGCTTCATCTTCTTCGAGTACGTGTTCGCCGTCGTCGAGGGGCTGGGGAAGGACGACCACATGTGCCTGAGCCCCATGAACCTCGGATCGCACGGCACGTTCCTCGCCGGCCTCGGCATCGAGTTCTGACGGGGCGCGCCGCTTCGAGGGGCTCCATGGCGGTCTACAGGCTCACCATCGAGTACGACGGGGAGGCGTTCAGCGGCTGGCAGAGGCAGCCCGGCAAGCGCACCGTGCAGGGCGTCATCGAGGAGGCGCTCGCCGTGATCGCGCGGGAGGAGCTCCGCGTCCAGGGCGCGTCGCGCACCGACGCCGGGGTCCACGCCCTCGGGCAGGTTGCGAGCTTCGAGACCGGCCTCGACCTCGATCCGCGCAAGCTCGCGGACAGCGTCTCGGCCCTGTGCCGCCCCCACGCCGCGGTCGTCCGCGCCGAGCTCGCGCCGCCCGGCTTCAACGCGCGCCGCGACGCGCGGGGGAAGTGGTACCGCTACCGCGTGCTCAACAGGCCGGCGCCCTCGCCGTTGCGCCTGCGGACGAGCTGGCACGTGCGCGATCCCCTCGATCTCGGGGCGATGCGCGCGGCGGCGGCGATCCTCGTCGGCACGCACGACTTCCGCGGGTTCCGCGCCGCCGACTGCGGCCGGGAGGAGACGGTGCGCACCGTGACCGCGATCGACGTGATCGAGCGCGGCGACGGCGTCGTCGAGCTCGAGGTCCGCGGCACGGCGTTCCTGAAGAACATGGTGCGGATCATCGCGGGCACGCTCGTCGGGGTGGGGCTCGGGAGGATGTCGGCCGAAAGCGTGGCGCGCGCCCTCGAGACCGGCGATCGCACCCTCGCGGGCCAGACCGCCCCGGCCTGCGGCCTCACGCTGGTCGAGGTCTTCTACTGATCAGGTCGAGAAGCGGAACCACCCGTCGAGCAGGCCGCCCACGACGACGCCGCGGTGCTCGTCCGGGTCGTCGACGCCGAACAGCGGCGCCACGTACGGGCTCAGCCCGAGCTGGAAGTTGAACCTCTCGTCGGGCCGCTTGAAGTCGAGCCCCATGTACCCGCCCACCTGCGGCCCCATCGCGAAGAACGACGGCCGGCGCCCGGCGCCCGACGCTTCGGACAGGTAGTCCGGGCCGTAGTGGAGCGACAGGCCGATCGTCGGCCCGGCCACGAGATCCACCCCGGCCTCGGTCCGCCTGCGGAAGATGAGCCCGATCTCGGGCTCGAACTGGAGCATCCGGAACGCGGCCGCGAAGAGGATCGGGCGCATGAACGGGATGTTGACGCGCACGCTCGCGTTGTCGCTGACGCCGATGTCGGCGAACAGGGAGATGTCTGCCGCGGGACCGCCCTTCACGCCGGCCGGGGAGGCCACGCACATCCGCACGTTGTCGAAGCGCCCGCCGGCCCGGATCGCGACCCCGAGGATCACCGAGCGGTCCGCCTGCACGCCGTCGCCGGGCGCCGCGAGGACCGCGCCCCCGCTCCCCAGGATGAGCCCGAACGCCGCTATCGACAACGCCATCGGCAAAGCCCTGCTCATGCGCGACCTCCTCTCGTCCCGCAAAGGTAGGCACGAACGAGACGTTTGCAAGCTCCGCCGCCGTTATGGGGTCGGGCCCCCGTCGGCGGCCGGAGCGAACGGCTTGTAGCCCGGCGGGAGGAACTGCGCGTCGGAGCCGTAGTCGACGCCCGGCTTCGGCATGTACGTCTCGATAGGCGAGCGCTGCTTGCCGCGGATGCGGCCGTACTGCACCTCGACGTCCATCGGCGCGACGAGCTCGTACTTGTAGCCCCGCGTGTCGAGCGAGATCTCGAACGTGTCCTCCTCCACCTCGACCTTCTTGCCGTAGCCGCCCGGGATGCGGCCCACGCGCGTGTACGGCCTGTGCTTGAGCACGAAGTCGAACATGCGGATCGCGAGGTGGTTGTACAGCCGGTGGCAGCCGTGGGAGTAGCGCCTCAAGATCGAGTTGTAGTCGACCGAGCCGTGGCTGCGGATGCCGTTGTCGAAGTAGTCGGTCGTGCCGTTCTTGCGCGGCACCGGCCGCACGTGGAACGCCGCCACCAGGCCGTACGCCGAGGCGTACCACGGTCCGAACTCGTCGTAGTTCGGCACCATGACGGTGCGGCCCTTGTACACGAACGGCTTGATGAGGTCCTTCGCCGGCGTCGTGTCCGGCGGCAGCCACACCGGGCCGGCGACGATGTCCTTCCATACGCGCGGCCCGACGTCGGAGTTCTTGTACTTGTAGTACTCGTAACCGTCCGGCGCGAGCTCGGTGCGCCACGAGCCGATCGTCGTGTTCATCGTGACGAGCGGGATGTCCTGGCCGTTCCAGCGCACGAGGAGCGTGTTCGTCGGCATGCGCTTTCGCGGGAACGTGCGCTCGCGGCCGTCGGGCGCGACCGGGTAGTCGTACCACACGTCGCCGCGATCGATGATCGAGTGCAGATCCATGCTCGGCGCGTAGTACGGCGGCTTCGGCGGCAGCGGGATCGCGACGAACAGGTTGTCGAACACCGTGTCGCCGTTGGCCTCGAGGAACGCCTCGACCTTCTCCGGCGTGCCGAGGCCCATGTGCCTGAGGAGGAGCGCGCTGTACTCGGCGACCAGGTTCGGCACCTCGTGCTCGACGCCCTTCTCGTCCTTGTACTTCGCCGGTCCGCCGTCCGCGGCGCGGGCCGTGCCGTCCTCGATGACCCCGGCCGCGTCGGCGATCCGCTCGGCGACGGCGCGCAGGAACGCGTCGAACAGGCGCTCCTTGGGCGTCTTCCCGAGCGCGAGCGCGGTCTCCTCGCCGAAGACCCCCCACGCGAAGATCCGGTTCTTCCTTTCGAACGCGGAGAGCGCCGTGTGCGTCTTCCAGTCGAGCCCGCCGGGAACGTACCGGCTCGCGTTCGGCGGGAAGAGCCCCTCGCACGCGAGCTGCTTCTGCGCCTCGACGAGCGCCTCGTACCGAACCGCGATGCTCACGAGCCCGCCGGAAAGCTTGTTGTTCGGGTGCGCGAGCAGCGCGTCCGGATCCGCCGCGCCGAGCTTCTCCATCGCCTGGCGCATCTGCCGGGCGAAGGTCTTCCCCTTCTGCGCCTCCTCCTTGGCCGTCTCGTTGCTGCGGTACGCGATCCCGCCCTGGAAGCGCCGGATCCTCTCGTAGTCGATTTCCTTGAAGCACGGGCGATCCACCTCTTCGATCGCGCGGTTCCGCAGCACCGAGAGGCTCGGCGGGATGCCGTACACCTCGAGGAAGTGGTCCTCCTCGCCCACCCCGCTCTCCGGGAGATCGCCCGCGTCCGGCGCCTCGGCCTCCTCGGGCGCGCCGGCGTCCGCGGCGATCCCGAGCTCCTTCGCGATCTGCGCGTCCGTGAGGCCCTGCGCCTTGAGCTCCGCGATCTTCGCCGCCCGAGCCCGCGCGATCCGCCGCTCCACCGACTCCCGCGCCGCGGCCGCCATCCGCGACTCGTAGAACCAGTTGTTGGCGAGCTTGCGGAAGATCGGCCGAAACTCGTTCTTCAGGTGGGGCGCGCTCGGCGAGTCCTGCTCGGAGAACAGGAAGGGCACCCAGTAGTTGCTCAGGTCGATCACGGTGAGGCCGTCCTGGATCGCCTGGGGCTCGGTCGTCCCCCGTGCCACGCCGTCGCGGTACGCGGTCAAAGGGCGCCCGCCGAGCGGCGGGGGCGGGGGCTCCTCGTCGTGGGACAGCCCGCCGTCGGCTCCTCCTATCGCGACCGGCGTCAGGACCTTGCCCGAGCCGTCGGAATCGCCTCCGCCGCAACCCCAGAGGGCGGCCGCCGCGAGAAACGCCGCGACAGCGCCGCAGAAGCGTCGGCATCTCGTCGTGCTGCGTGTGCTCATGTGCGGACTCTACGTCGCCGCGCCGCCGCGGCTCAAGTTTGCGTCATAAACGAAAAAAGGCCGCTCGCAATTCCAGCAAAGGTGTATGCTGAAGCTCATGTATTCGGATATCCGTCTCGGAAAATCCGTTATGAAACCCGCATTCTGTTCGTTAATCCCCGGGTTCGTCGCGGTCGTTGCCGCACTTTTGTTCGGCTGCGAGGTGGCGAGCCCGCTTCCTTCCGCGAGCGATGCCGATTCCGATTCCGACACGGACGCCGACGCGGACGCCGATTCCGACGGAGATTCCGACGGCGACACGGACGGCGACAGCGACGGGGACACGGACACCGAGAGCTCCTCCGACACGGGTCCGGACTGCTCGCTTCCGCCGCCGGCGCCGTCCGGGATGGCGCGGATCGAAGGCGTGCCGACCGGAGATGACCTGGCGTTCGACGCCGAGGGAAGCCTCGTCGGCATGTCCGGACAGGACCTGCACAAGACGCTCAAGTCCGGCGCCTCGTCCGTCTGGGTCGAGGGGGCGGGCTGCGTCCGCGGCCTCGCGACGCTGCCGACGGGCGACTTCGTGTGCGGCGGCACCGACTCGCTGTTCCTTTTCGACAAGCTCACCGGCGCGCGGCGCACGGTGACGGGCGGCCTGCGGCAGCCGTCGGGGATCGAGGTCGAGCCCGGCGGCGACGTGATCGTCACCGAGCAGTCGAGCGGCGACGTCCGCGCGATCCGGCCGTACACGGGCGCGAGCCGGATGATCGCCGAGGGGCTCTCGGCTCCGGTCGGCGTGGCGTTCAGCCCCGACTTCCTCACGCTGTACGTCTCGGCCGAGTGCGGCTCCATCTACACCGTCGAGCTCGACGAGCTGCGCGAGCCCGCGCCGCCGAAGCTGTTCTTCACGACGTCCGATCCGGTCGCGGTCGCCGCCGGCATGTCGGGCTGCCTCACCGGGCTCGGCGTCGACGCGTGCGGCAGCCTCTACGTCTCGACGGGGGAGGAACCTCGCCTCTTCCGCATCTCCGACGACGCGAGCTCCGTCGCGAAGCTCGCCGATCTCCGCGACGCGGTCGCGTGGGCGTCGGGCCTCGAGTGGGGCCGCGGCGAGGGCGGCTTCTTCGAGGACGCGCTCTACGTCACCTGCGCGGGCGAGACGGTGTTCGAGGTGCTCGTGGACGTGCCGGGCAAGAGCTACTCGCAGATCTGATCCCCGAAATCTGTTACAAAGGCGTGTCGGAAACAAGGAGAGGGGCGACATGCGCGACGACTCCAACCAAAGGCGGCTGACGCGCCGCGACTTCCTGGCCGCGGCGGGCTCCGGCCTCGTGCTCGGACCGGCCTTCCTCGCAAGCTGCGGGGCGCCCGCCGAGCCGACCGCCTTCGTCCCGCGAGCGGCCGCGCCGCCCGCGGCGACGTACTTCGCGCGCTTCGGCGTCGACGAGGCGCTGATGAGCCGCGTGCTCGGCGAGGCGCTCGCCCGGGGCGGCGAGTACGCCGACCTGTACTTCCAGCACGAGGTCGTCAACTACCTCGCGCTCGAGGACGGCGCCGTGAACCAGGCGTACGCCCGGATCAAGCTCGGCTGCGGCGTGCGCGTCCTCCAGGGCGACCAGACCGGCTTCGCGTTCACCGAGGATCTCTCGCCCGAGGCGCTCTCGAGCGCCGCGCGCACCGCCGCGGTCGTCGCCAACGCCGCCGGCGTCCCGGGTCCTGCGGCGTTCGCGCGCGGAGCCCCGCCGAACTACTACATGATCGATCAGCCCTGGTCCTCGGTCTCGCTCGATCGCAAGATCCCGTTCCTCGATCGCGCGAACGCGGCGGCGGCGGCGTTCGACAAGCGCATCGTCAAGGTGCGCGTCTTCGTGAGCGACACCGAGAGCCGCGTGCTCGTCGCGAACAGCGCGGGCGGGATCGTCGAGGACTTCCGGCCGATGACCACCGCGTACTGCACGTGCGTCGCCGAGGACAAGGGGCGCCGCGAGGAGAACTACCACAGCTTCGGCAAGCGCCGGGGCTTCGAGCAGTACAGCGACGCCGTCATGACCGAGCTCGGAGAGACCGCCGCGCGCAAGGCGGTCGTGCTGTTCGAGGCCGCGCCGCCGCCGGCGGGCGAGTACCCCGTCGTGCTCGCGCCGGGCCTCTCCGGCATCCTCCTGCACGAGGCGATGGGGCACGGCTTCGAGGCCGACTTCAACCGCAAGGGGATCTCGGTCTACTCGGGCCGCGTCGGCCAGAAGGTGGCGCCCGAGTTCGTGACGATCGTCGACGACGGCACCGTGCCGAACGAGCGGGGCTCCCTCAACGTCGACGACGAGGGACAGGCGACGGCGCGCACCGTGCTCGTGGAGAACGGCGTGCTGGTCGGCTACCTGCACGACCTGATCTCCGCGCGGCACTTCGGCGTCGCGCCCACGGGCAACGGCCGCCGCGACTGCTACATGTTCCCGCCCGTGCCGCGGATGCGGAACACGTACATGCTGAACGGCCCGCACGATCCGGCGGAGATCCTCCGGTCGGTCAAGAAGGGGATCTACGCCGAGACGTTCTCCAACGGCCAGGTCAACATCGGCGCCGGCGACTTCAGCTTCTACCTGAAGAACGGGTACCTCATCGAGGACGGCAAGCTCGGCCGGCCGGTGAAGGACGCGAACCTGATAGGCTTCGGCCCCAAGGTGCTCGAGCAGGTGCAGATGGTCGGCAACGATCTCGCGCTCGACAGGGGCGCCGGGACCTGCGGCAAGGACGGCCAGCGGGTGCCCGTCGGCATGGGGCTGCCGACCGTGAAGTGCGGCGGCATCTCGGTCGGAGGTGTGAACGATGGATGAGAGGAGCATGCGGGATCTGGCGGGGCGCGCCATCTCCGAGGCGAGGGCCGCGGGGGCGCAGGACGCCCGCGCGTTCGTCACGCGCAGCCGCGACGTGACGGTGGAGTGGCGCGACGGCAAGCTCGACAGGATTCGCGAGTCCACGGCGCAGAGCCTCTCGGTCTCGCTCTACGTCGACGGCCGCTTCTCCGCGAGCGGGACCTCGGACCTCCGGCCCGACGCGGTGGCGCAGTTCGTGCGGGGGATGGTCGGCGCGACGCGCACCCTCGCCCCGGATCCGCACCGCCACCTCCCGGATCCGGCCCGGTACGCGGGCGCGACCCAGGCGGACCTCCAGATCTCCGATCCGGCGGTCGCGACGGTGGCCCCGGACGCGCGGCTCGCCGACGCCCGGCGGCTCGAGGAGGCGGCGCGCGCAGGCGACGGCGACGGGAGGATCGTCTCCGTGACCGCGGGCGTGGGCGACACCGAGGCCGCGTGGGTCGGCATGTCCACGAACGGCTTCGACGCGACCGAGAGGAGCACCTCGTTCGGGCGGAGCATCGAGGTGGCGGTCCGCGACGCGGGCGACCGCAAGCCCGAGGGGTACGCGTACGCCGACGCGTGCTTCGCGGCGGATCTCCCGTCGATCGAGGCGCTCGGCGCCGAGGCGCTCCGCCGTGCGGACGGCCAGCGCGGCTCGAAGCAGGCGCCGACCGGCTCGTACGAGGTGGTGATCGAGAACCGCGTGGTGAGCCGGCTCGCCAGGTACCTGTTCGGCGCGCTCGCAGGCGAGGATCTCCAGCAGAAGAGCTCCTTCCTCGAGGGCAAGCTCGGCGCCCGGATCGGCTCGGAGCTGCTCACCGTGACGAGCGATCCGCACCTCCCGCGCGGGCTCGCGACGTCGGCGTGGGACAGCGAGGGGATGGTCACGTCGAAGCTGCCGGTGTTCGAGAAGGGCGTCGTGAAGACCTACTTCCTCGACACGTACTACGCGTCCAAGCTGGGCGCGCAGCCCACCACCGGCGAGTGGAACAACCTCGTGTGGACCAAGGGCAAGCGCGACGCGGCCGCGATGATCGCCGGGATGAAGAAGGGGATCTTCGTCACCGACTTCACGGGCGGCAACTCGAACGGCACGACCGGCGACTTCTCGCTCGGCATCAAGGGGTTCTACGTCGAGAAGGGCGCGATCGCGCACCCGGTCTCGGAGATGAACCTCGCGGGGAACCACCTCGAGATCTGGAAGCAGCTCGTCGAGGTGGGCAACGACCCCTGGACCTCGGCGGGCAACCGCGCGCCCAGCCTGCGCTTCAAGAAGGCGCAGTGCTCCGGGACGTAGGTTCTACTCTCCCGGCCCGCCGCCCTCGATCCGCCAGTACACGGACGATTCCGTGACGACCGTCGATCCCCAGGCGTCCGTGTACGGAGCGATGAACGACCAGGCGCGCGCAGGCCCGTCGAGGGGGTCGAGGGACGTGCACGACGTCGAGTCGGTGTCCGAGTATCTCACCTCGACAACGCTCCCGTCCTGCGCGAACGCGGTCACCCAGCGGTGCATCTCTTCCTCGTAGTTGTAGGACTGCCCGCGCAGTTGCACGATATCGACGCCGGCGAGCGGGCACTCGAGCGTCTCCTCCGGGAAGCCGAGCACCAGGATCCCGTCGCCGCCGGCCGCGAAGAACTCGTGGCCCGAGCTCACCGTCTTCAGATCGACGTCGCAGGAGAGCGGGATCTCCTCGAAGCCGTCGGCGCTCTGCCGCACGAGCCGGCACGCCGCTCCGGACGCCAGCAGGTAGGTGTGCCAGCTCTCCCAGTAGGTCGTGGCCGAGAGGAGGAGCGGCCCGCCCGGCGAGAGCATCGTGGTCCACGTCGATCCGTCGAAACAGGCGATCCCGTCGCCGAATGCGCAGATCGTATTTTCGAAAGTGTCGTAATCCGCCGGCTCTCTAAAAACGAGGCCGCGCGCGTCGTCGATCGGCACCTCCCCGTTCGGGATCCACGCGAGGTGCGCAGCGTCGATCGAGTCGACAAACACGCCGTACAACGCGCAGCCGCTCTCGCCGCACAGGAGGATCACCGCCGGGTAGCCGATGATCGACCCCTCCGACGAGAACCCGTAGTCGGAACTGTAAATGGAACGCGGTGAAACGATCGCGACCGCGCGCAGCGGTTCGGAGGGCGCCTCGTTCAGGGCGACGACGGCGTATTCACCCGGCACATCCTCGAAGCTCGTCTCCCACGCCCTGGCCACCAGCACGGGCTCGGTTCCGCCCGAGCCGTCGGGCCGCTCGGCGAGAAAGACACCTTCGCCCTCGACGTCCGCGAAGGCGAGCCCCTCGTCGAAATCGGCCGCCTGTCCCAAGAGATCGTACGCGTGGCTCTCGGCGCAGATAGCGGTCGGCGGATCCGGACAGGTCCAGTCTGGCCCGGCGTCGGCATCCGAGTCCGAATCGGCGTCCGTGCCGCTGTCGCCCTCAACGTACGGGTCGCTGATCTGGGGGTCGCAGGCGCCGAAGAGCGCGGCGAGAACGAGGAGAAATCGGGTGAGTTGGCTGAATGACATACTCATAGTGTAGTGCTTCGGCTGCGGATGGGGTGGCGAAAAAGGAAGGACCTGGAAAAGGCTTGGACGAGTGGGACGAAGGCAATTGGGACAACTAGGACCGGTGAGACGAGTGAGATCTCCTTGGGTCCCTTTCGTCCCTTCTGTCCCTTTGACTCTTACTCTGCCTTCTTCTCTTCCGGCGCCGGCTTCGCCCCCGGCTCGTCGGTGAGGTACTTGGGCCCGGTGAACGGGTCCTTCTCGCACTTGGCCGCGCGCTCCTGGCACGCGGCGAGCTCGGCCGAGCAGTCCGCCTCCGCCGCGGGCTTCGCGCCCCCGAGCTGCGCCTCGAGCGCCTTGTTGGCCGCCTCGAGCGCGGCGACGCGTGATTGGAGCTCCGCGACCTGCGGATCCGCCCCCCCCTTTTCGCAACAGGCGGCTGCCGCGAACGCGACCGCGGCGAACAGAAGCACCATCGCAGTGAATTTGAAGGACATGAGACCCCTCCGCGTTGAGCGCCCCCGGGCACCCGAATACTAGCGCCGCCCGGACGGCGTCGCCACGGGATTCGTCCGGTCGCTCAGGCGCGGTCCAGCGCCGCGCGCAAGAGTTCGTGGGGTTTGTGCGGCTTGTGGATGAACCCCGCGGCGCTCGCGGCGCGAAAAATCGCTCACCGCCTTTGCTCTTCACGACACGACAGCTGGAAATGGCAACGTCGAGGCGCCTGACCCATTTTACCTCTTGACCCCCCCACCTGTGCGAAAACAGCGGCACAAGATCATTTCGCCGGCGGATCGAGGAACGCGCTCCGCCGTCCCCGCTGCACCCACCCCTTCCTCCTCCAACGTTCCCCGTGGATGGACGGCCCGCTCCCGGGCCCACGAACCGGGCGGAGACGATCGATTCGGTCACCGCTCGAAAAGGAGGCAGCATGTACAGGATGATTTTGCTCGTGGTCATCGCCGCGCTCGCGGCGGCGCTCTCCGCCGGGTGCGACTCGGGCGGTGCGATGACGACCGTCGGCGCAGCGCCGAACGCGATGCTCGGCGGCGAGACGGATGGCGATGCGGAGGTGACCGCGGGCGATTCGTCGCAAACCTCGGTCGACCAACCGCACGAGCCGTTCTCGGCCGAGTGGACCGACTCGGCCGAGGCCGCCGGTGCGTCGTCGCTGTCGTTCGAGGTGACGAACGAGACCGACGAGGAGCGCTCGGTGACCGTGGCGCTCGTCGCCGAGAGCGCGCTCGGTGTCGCGCGCCTGCCCTTCGGCGAGGTCGCAATCGCCGCGGGCGAGAGCGCGGCGTTCTCGCTCGACGCGGCCGAGGTTCCGATCCGCAGCTCCGAGGTCGTTTCGCAGATCGCGGTGGAGCTGACCCGTACGAACGTCGCCGGCCTGGGTCCGTTCGAGGTCACGACCCGAACGGCATTTCGCTGGCTCCTGCACGATGCGGGCTACGGAGCGGCACGCGCTTACACGCAAGAGTCGTTCATCGCCGAGCGCGGCGGCGTGTACTTCTCGCTGCCCGCGAGCCCCGAGGCGTTGACCGAGGCCGCGCTCGAGGCGAAGGCGCTGGGCGAGATCGCGGACGCGTACGGCGTGTACTCGGTCGTCACCGCAGCCGGCAGCGAGCTCGTCTCCCACGATGAAGCCGAAGGGATCGAGGGTGTCGTCACCTGGGCGGCCGACGGCCGAGGCGACGTGAGCGGCAGCGCGGACGCGATCGTCGTGCCCGACGAGGGCGGCGATGCGGAGTTGGAGGTTGACGATGAGTAGGGCTACAATCGCCATCATGGGTGTCGCGATCGCGGCGACGATCTCGAGCACCGCCGGCGCCGGCACCGGCAAGTGGTGCTTCCAGTGGGACATCTCCTACGCCGACCAGGACACCGACCCCGACCACAACACGTACTGGCTGGACAACGACAGCGTCCACGCCCCGGCGCGGTACACCTATGTCGTCGTCATCGGGCCGAGCACTTGCGACGAGTATTTCCTGGACTCGAGCGGATGCACGCCGAGCGTGACCATCGACAGCTATACAATGTACTATTTCTATCAGTACACTTACGCGAAGAAAGGAAACCGCGAGGTGATCGTGATGCCGGATGGCGAGGCGTGGGGCTCGATGACGACCGACAGCTACTATTGGGCCTACTACACCGGCTTCCTGATCCCGCCCACCAAGTTGTTCAACCCGCCGCCGCTCAACAACGAGCGGCGGCTCATGCCCGCGGTCACGACGCTCATGTACCAGTCGTCGCTGCTCGGCTGGGACGACGGCACCACGCACTGGGTGAGCACGGATTCCGCTCCCCACGCTCCCCATCCGGGCTGCGGAAGCGCAGCTTGGGAAGCCGATCCGAATCATCCAGAGTATCTGGACTACCACGTCTGCATCGATGACGATTGGACCAACGATCGGTTCCAGATCGCCCACGAGTTCGGCCACACGATCACATGGATGAACGACGGCCCGCGCGACGGCCAGTATGAGGGATCCGAGGGATATTTCCGTGCATCCGGCGACTACAACCGCTGCAACTGCGACCTCGTCGGCGGATACCCACATTGCCCGACATCGCGCGAATTCACGGGCTCGGGCCAGAAGGAGGGGTTCTCCCACTTCGTCGGCGCGGCGGCGTACAACGCGCCGTACAACAC